>NZ_JAAUWS010000023.1:0-35589 GCF_014694465.1 Vibrio sp. S11_S32
GTAAATGAGACTTAACGAAGAGTAAAAGGCTTTTAGCCGAACCCTTCGGGCTGCGTTTGTTGGTCTTTTCTACTTCGTCATCGGCTTTTCGTGTAGCCAGCTACACCACAAAGCCTCTTCCTTGTATGAAAACCCAACAATTCGCAGCAAAAACAACCACGAAAGATCAACAGCCCCTAATCTTCTGCAAGATTCTCTACCGCCTTAGTGCATTCAACTTAGCTTGAGTGATCCCAAAGACACTGCCGACCGCGAAGGTGAAATCATCTGCAATTTCTCCAGCTTCAATTCCGGTGAAAATTTCAATGGCTTGAGTCACATGCTCAATCGGCCAAATATGAAATTCCCCTTTGGCAACGGCGGTTCTGACTTCAAGCGACAACATCAAGTTTTGCACATTCGATTGTGGAATGATCACCCCTTGAGAGTGCTGGCGTCCTTTAATTTTACATACCTCAAAGAAGCCTTCGATTTTCTCATTCACACCACCAATTGGCTGCGCTTCACCAAACTGATTCATAGAACCGGTAATAGCAATATCTTGGCGTAACGGCAATTTGGAGTAAGCAGACACTATCGCGCAAACCTCTGCCATTGAAGCGCTATCTCCATCTACGCCACCATAAGACTGCTCAAAAGTAATATGCGTCGTCAGTGGGATTTTTGCGCTGCGACCTAAAATCGATGCCAAATATGCCGACAAGATCATCACCCCTTTCGAGTGAATACTGCCACCTAAATCGACATTACGTTCGATATCTAAAATATCGCCGTCACCAAATGCCGTCGTGGCGGTAATTCGATTGGGCGCGCCAAACATGTGATCGGTGGTGGATAACACAGATAACGCATTGACCACACCCACCGCCGAGCCTTGGGTTTTAATCAAAGTGGTGCCATTGGTGAACGTTTCCATCACATTGTCTTGCACTCGATTAACCCGCAACTCTTGGTTACTCAAAGCTTGATCAACATGAGAAGCGCGGATCAAATTCGACTTCGCTCCACGCGCCACATAATTAGATTCACGCAATAAATTGGCAATATGAGCCGAATGCAAAGACAACTTATTTTGATTACCCGACATACGCGAGCTGTGTTCGATGATCTTGGCGATGGCTTTTTTATCGCAGTGCAACATACCGTTGTCGTGCACAATGCTGGAAATAAAACGCGCATAATGCATTTCGGCATCTTGAGTTCTCGGCATTTCATCTTCAAAATCGGCGGTCACTCGAAATAGCTCACTAAACTCCGGATCGTAATGTTGCAGCAGTTGATAAGTATTATAATCACCAAATAAAATGATCTTTACATCCAAGGGAATAGGCTCAGGATCGAGCGAGACCGCACCACTTAGCGTCACCTCTTTTTCCAGTGACGTTAAGCTTAATTGCCGAGCCCGTAATGCGCGCTTAATACCATCCCACACATAAGGCTGTTCTAACACTTTAATCGCATCAAGCAGCAATACCCCGCCATTGGCTTTATGAATGCTGCCCGATCGGATCAATGAGAAATCGGTAAACACGGTGCCTTTATAAGTGGCGGTTTCTACACAACCAAATATGCTGTGATAATTTGGCGTATCTTCCACCACAATTGGAAAGGTATTTTGTTGTTGATTAACCAATACGTTAATGCTGTAACGACGCGGCAATTTTCCGTCTAAAGAGGCAGATGCGATCTCATTTTGCTCATCGCTTTCTTGTAAGAAGATATCAACATTTTCGACAATGTCTTTTTGCAGTTTAGTTAAGTGTTGCTTAATTTCAGGGTGATCGGAATAGGTCTCTTTTAACGCTTTAATTTGATAAGCCAACACCTCTAACGTGGTTTCATCATTGAGTTTTTTTAACTTATCACTGAATGACTCTTCCCATTCGGTGAGCTGGCGCACCATGCCACGCAACTTAAATTCAAGTGCATCAATGGTGGTACGAAAGTAATCTTGCTCTTTACGGGTCAATGCATCAAAGGTTTCTTCGTTATGCATCGTTTCATCATCAAACATGGCGATAAATTCATAGTCGCCTTGCATGGTCACCGTTAAGCTTATCCGCTTATCTTTGGCTTCTTTGGTGATCTCTTCTAACGCGCTTTGCTGTTTTTGATTGAGCTGATTTTTAAGCTTTTCCGAGCGATTAAAATACACTTCGTTATCAAAAGCTAACGGCAGAGCTTTAACCAATTTACCTAACAGTTTTTCAATATCTTGACGCAACTGCTTACCCAAACCCACCGCTAATTTCAGCACCTTTGGCTTACGCAGATCTTCGAAATTGGTAACATAACACCAATCAAATATTTGTAAGTCATCGGGTTGATGGCGATTTAGATAACGCAAGATCATGGTGCGTTTGCCTAACCCATTTTGCCCAGAAGCGTAAATATTGTAGCCTTTGTCTTTTATCGACATAGCAAATTCGACCGCTTTTTGCGCGCGCTCTTGCCCGACTATTTCATCAATCGGCGGGATATCTTTGGTCGATTTACAAGGAAGCTGATCAAGATCGGCTGGGTTGTAAAGCTGGTCGGCATCGAGAGTATGAAGAAGCGATGCAGGAGATGTTGAATACATATTTTCAGGATGAAGATCGGTTGGATGCGAATTTTTCGACATAAGCAATCCTTACTTAGTTAAAAATCATGAAACTACTGTAGCATTGCATCCTTTTAGAATAGTACGTTTTTATCGTAGTTTGAGGTATTTAGGTTAAATTGAGGCTTAAACGGTTAAATTTCAAGCAAGTTATTAGCCAATAATAATGTTGTCAACTAAGGTAATTGGGTAACCCATTCCATACATGACTGTTTGATTTCGTCCATAGGAGACATTTATGACCTTATCCCCTTTTCATCTTGCAATCCCTGTTTATGATATCGATTTAGCCCGTGATTTTTATCATGATATTTTTGGACTTGAAGAAGGTCGTTCTAGCAAAGATTGGGTTGATTTTAACTTTTATGGCCATCAACTGGTCATCCATAAACACCCAAAAACCACTACTCAAGAACATGCTTATACTAATGCAGTCGATGGTCATCATGTTCCTGTACCTCACTTTGGTATTGTATTGCAATGGCAACAGTGGGAAGCACTCGCCGAACGATTAAAGCATTTTAATATTGAATTTGTGATTGATCCTTACATACGTTTTCAAGGTCAAGTTGGGGAGCAAGCGACAATGTTCTTCTTCGACCCTTGTGGTAACGCCTTGGAATTCAAAGCGTTTAAGGACATGAATCAACTCTTTGCTAAATAGTTTATTATTGGGCATTCTGAAGCGATTAAATTTGTTTCGACATAAAATTCGGTGAGTTAATTAGAGGGAATAAATGAAATTATTGATCATTGGCGCTACTGGATTAGTTGGGCGACACGTTTTGGATCTCGCATTAGCCGACCCAAGAGTGACCGCCATTATCGCTCCAACTCGTAGAGCGTTAACCACTCACCCTAAATTGATTTCCACCATGATCGATTTCGAGCAACTCTCCGCCGAACAATCATGTTGGAATGTTGATGCCGTGATCTGTACGTTAGGTACCACAATTAAGTCTGCAGGATCGAAAGCCGCGTTTAAACGTGTCGATCATGATTACCCATTAATGGTCGCGCGGCTTGCTCACCAACATGGAGCATCCAGCTATATTCTTAACTCTGCCCTAGGTGCCAACCCGTCTTCAAAAGTCTTTTATAACCAAATAAAAGGTGAAGTAGAACAAAATTTACAAACCATCGGCTTTGACTCTTTAACCTTTGTTCAACCTGGTTTAATCGGTGGCAAACGGGATGATTTTCGATTTGGCGAACGAATATTAGCAATCGCTTTAACATTAACTCAGCCATTATTACCTAAGCGATGGCGCATTAGCCCTGCCAGTAATATTGCACAAGCTCTGTTAGATTCAGCCGTAGAATCTAAGCCTGGTTGCCATCGTATTCGTTCGGCTCAATTAGCAAATTAATTCTCATAACTTCGATAAGATAAATTTAACTCAAAAAAGTTAAAGGTAATCAGCCATTCAGGCTATATTCCCCCATTATGAAACAAGGAGGTTTCAGTATGATCAAACAAGTCGGTAATACCGTAATTCAACTCAAGCATAAGGCTACTTGTCACTGCGGATCCGTGGTGCTTGAGCTAACTCTACCTAATGGTATCGAGAATCCACGCCGATGTGATTGTTCAATTTGCAGAAGAAAAGGCGCAATTGTGGGTTCCGTCGATTTATCTGGTATTCGTATTATTAAAGGTGAGGAAGTATTAAAGCTTTATCAATTTAATACAGAGATCGCCAAACATTATTTTTGTTCAAATTGCGGTATCTACACCCATCATCAACGTCGTTCTAATCCGAATGAATACGGTTTTAATATTGGGTGCCTTGAGGGCGTTAATCCGTTTGATTTAGGGGATATTGTCACAAGTGATGGTGTCAATCACCCTGCAGATAAATGATAGACAACGCCATAACTGCATCTTTATGGATACGCTATGGCGTTTATGGACAAGTTTCATTTATGGACAAATATCGCAATGTTGAATTAGAAGCGCATGGATTAAGAAGCGGAAACTCATCGCCAGCGCAACACTCGCTTCTCAATTTGCCCAATAACAAAACTAATGATAACCCCGAGTAATGACAATATTGCCACGCCAGTAAACAGTCGGTCGAGATCATATAATGAACCAGCTTCTAAAATATACGCGCCAATACCATATTCCGCCCCGAGCATTTCCGCCGCGACCAGTAGAATAATGGCAATCGCTAAGCTGACACGTAAACCAGATAAAATACCTGGCATTGCACCTGGTAATACAATTTTTCGCACAATCGACAACCACGACATCGAAAAACTCTGCCCCATGCGAATAAGTGAACGATCGACATTATCGACAGCGCCATAGGTTGCGACCACCGTTGGCGTAAAAGTGCCAAACGCGATCAATGCATATTTAGAAGCTTCATCAATTCCAAACCAGATCACAAATAATGGCAACAATGCAATTTTAGGAATTGGAAAAATAGCGGAAATCAAAGGCACTAAGCCCGCCCGAGCCAATGAAAACAGTCCGATGATTAAGCCTAAACCGATCCCAACAACCACGCCGATACTAGCACCAACCGCTAAACGAGTTAACGAAGGTAGTAACTGCTGCCACAATAAACCGCTTTGGTATAAATCGACAAAGGTTGCCCATACATTTGACGGCATTGGCATGGTGAGCGGTGAAAGAAACCCCGTTCGAGAACCTAACTCCCACAACAAAATCAATACGATAAAAGTGCAAACACCAATCCAAACTTTAGGCTGTGGGTCAAAACCACCACCACGAAAGGGAACCGCTTTTCGAGTTGCATTATCCATCAATCAACTCCCCTTCTGCCGCCATCGCTTCATCTCGCATCAAGTCCCATAAATACGCTTGTTTTTCGGTTAAAGTGGCATTTCCTGCAAGACGCTCACTCAGCGGAATATCAATATCGACGACCTTATGAATACAGCCGGGACGACGTGATAACACCACAATTTTATGTCCAAGACGGACGGCTTCATTTAAGTTATGCGTCACATACACGGCAGTAAATGGCTCTTTAGTCCAAAGATGAACCAAATCATCCATTAATAGCTCACGAGTTTGGCTGTCTAATGCCGATAACGGTTCATCCATTAACATCACCGCCGGTTTTACCGCTAACGCACGAGCAATCGCCACACGTTGTTTCATACCACCAGACAATTGCTTAGGTAATGCTTGACGAAAATCGGTTAAATTCGTGCGCGTCAATACATCCGTAATAATGTCATTTACTTGTGCTTTAGATAATTTATGATCTTCTAACACCACACTAATATTCCCTTCTACCGTGCGCCAAGGCAATAAAGCAAAATGTTGAAAAACATACGTTAATGGATTCAAACAAGCTTGTGGTGGTTCGCCAACTTGAAATATTTGCCCAGAAGTCGCCTGTTCTAAACCGCCAATTAAGCGTAATAATGTCGATTTCCCACAACCAGAAGGGCCAACAATACACACAATTTTTCCCGCCGGAATATCTAAAGTGATATCTCTCAGCACTTCCATTTGTCCGTATGAATGGCCGAGTTGTTCAATGCTTAAATTCATTTTTTTCCCTTGGCATTTATTTGGTATCAGGCTTTTCATCAACCGTTTTAACGTAACTGGTATCTACGATATCGGTTAATTTAATCGACGCTTTCACCATTTTTCCTTGCTGAAACCAATCCAATTGATTTTGCAAAGACGCCATATTGAGGAAGTTGTCCGCATTTAAACGCATCGAACCGTTAATAATACTTGGTGCGGCTTTTTCTAACGGACGATCGGTATAAATATATTTATGGATCAATTTCACCATATCATCTTGGCCTTGCTGACCAGCAGTATGATCCACCATTGCGGCATTATAATCCGCAGCACCTTTGGCTAACGCAGTTAAAAATGCTTGAGTTTGATCTCTTTCATCATTGGCATTTTTAGTCGACGTAAATACGGTGGTTACCTGATAATTTGGCAGGTAATCAGACACATTACCGATAATATGAACCGCTCCGCTGTCGGCTAATGGTTTGGCAATATGTGGAACAATCGACCATGCATCGACTTGACCAGACTTTAAAGCGCCAATAATCGCGCCGACTTTTTGTAGTGGTTTAAATCTAAGATCAACGCCTTCTTGTTGATCTATTTGTGAACCAACATAATGAAAAGAAGATCCTTTTTGGGAAATTGCCCAGACCTTACCATCGAGCTTTGATGGATCGGTGACACCCGATTCAAAGGCTTTATTCGATACGACTATTTTTTGCCCATTAACCTTGGGATCTTCAGTTAAAGACCCACCAATTATCTTAATCGCCCCTTTATCGGCTAAAGAAATCAATCCCCCCGACATGGCTGTCACGGCATAATCAACATCTTTCGAGGCTACGGCCACCGCCATTGGTTGAGCCGCTTGAAAGAATTTTAATTTAACGTCGAGACCTTGTTGTTTGAAATAACCTCGCTCAACGGCAACAAAGGTCGCAGCGTGACTGGTAAAGCGTAATGCGCCCACGGTAATTTCGGTGTTGGGTGTGACCGCTTTATCTTGCGCAAAAATGTTAGCGGTATAAATAGTGGATAAAACAACAAATGATCCAATTAAGGTCCGTAGCGATTTTCTTTGAAGGTTGAACATCCTGTTCTCCATGACGGTTATTTTTATTGTTATTTTTCATATCGTAACAAACTTATATTTCGTTACAGATTTCTTCCATACTATTAACCTATTCCATTTTATAGCTTGAATCAATGCTCAAGCGAGTTTTAAGCTTAAACATTGAATGGCCAAACATGCTGATCTGCGCTCAATCTAAAGTGATGGCATCAACATCATAACAATATCAACCCACGTATCACCTTCGATATTGATTATGGCGAGTAAAAGCAACTTAGGTATATACTGATGCGTGATCTTCTATATAACCCAATGATAATAAACGCATGGTACTAAACAATATGGACATTTATTCTCAACTCGAACACGACTTAGCTCAACGGATCGATAGCGATCGCATTATTAGCCAGCAAGATAAGTGCCTAGCTTATGGCACCGATGCTAGCTTTTACCGCTTAGTGCCTAAGATCGTATTGCGTATTCAAGATATCGACGAGTTGCTTTATGCCATGCGTTGTTGCCGAGAACTGAAAGTACCATTTACCTTTCGCGCAGCGGGAACCAGCCTTTCTGGGCAAGCGGTATCCGATTCGGTCTTAATTACTCTTACCGATGATTGGCGAAAACATCAAATACTCGATAATGGCGACAAGATTTCACTACAACCTGGAGTGATTGGCGCAGATGCCAACAAATACCTCACGCCTTTTTCGCGTAAAATTGGTCCCGATCCTGCTTCAATCAATGCCTGTAAAATTGGGGGCATTGCAGCAAATAACTCCAGTGGCATGTGTTGTGGCACCGCGCAAAATTCCTATCAAACCCTAGACAGCATGAAGATTGTGTTTGCCGATGGTTCAATTTTAGACACCAGCAACCCGCAAAGTATTGAAACCTTTAAACGCACCCACCCCGATTTTATTGGCCGTATAGCGGCTCTGGCGCAAGACACCAAAAGTAACCACGAACTGGCACATTTAATTCAGCATAAATACCGGTTAAAAAACACCACAGGTTATGCGATTAATGCCTTGGTGGATTTCACCGATCCTATCCAAATTATCCAACATTTAATGATAGGTTCAGAAGGCACATTAGGTTTTATTGCCGAGATCACCTACCACACGGTTATTGAACATCAACATAAAGGTTCGACATTATTAGTTTTTGCCGATATTGAACAAGCCAGCCAAGCGGTAAGCATTTTAGCAAATACCCCTGTTGCCGCGGTAGAGATGATGGATGGCCGTTCACTGCGATCGGTTGCCGATAAACCTGGCATGCCTGCATTTATTAAACACTTAGATTTAGAAGCTACTGCCTTACTGATCGAATCACACGCGACCAATCACGAACAATTAGCCGACCAATGTGAGCAAATTTTAAGCCGACTGGACGATTTCAACATCATCGAATCCGTGCCTTTCACCACCGAGGCAGAAACCGTTGCCGGATTGTGGAATATTCGTAAAGGCTTGTTCCCTGCGGTAGGGGCGGTTCGAGAAGCGGGTACTACGGTGATCATCGAAGATGTGGCTTTTCCGGTTGAGCATTTAGCCAACGGGGTACGAGAGCTTCAGCAGTTATTTGAAAAGTATGATTATTCTGAAGGGATCATTTTTGGTCATGCGCTAGACGGCAATTTACACTTTGTGTTTACTCAAGGATTTGAAGCCCAAAGTGAAGTCGAGAGATACGGCCAGTTTATGGATGATGTCACTCAATTAGTGGCAGTAAAATACCAAGGTTCATTAAAAGCCGAACATGGCACTGGCCGAAATATGGCGCCATATGTCGAACTCGAATGGGGCAAACAAGGCTATCGCTTAATGCAGCAAATCAAAGCATTGTTTGATCCGCAAGGGTTATTAAATCCTGGGGTTATCATTAATCCCGATCCTCAAGCGCATTTAAGTGATTTAAAACCAATGCCCAAAGCGGATGATTTAGTCGATCGCTGTATTGAATGTGGATTTTGTGAACCAGTATGCCCATCTCGCACGTTAAGTTTATCGCCACGTCAGCGCATTGTGTTATATCGAGAATTACAACAGCAACGCCGCGACGGCAAACAAACCGCCAAACATCTTGCAGAGCTATTTAACTACCAAGGGATTGAAACCTGCGCCGCCACCGGCTTATGTGAGCAACGTTGCCCAGTCGGTATTAACACCGGTGATTTGGTTAAAAAACTGCGCGCTGAGAAGTATCCAACCAAACAAGATCAAGCTGCACACTTTCCGCTTATCGCCCGTTGGACCAGTGATCACTTTGCCACCAGCGCCAAAATCATCAAAACGGGTCTTAGCATTAACAACATTATGACTAAGCTCATCAGTCGCAAAGGCATGGCGAGTATGCTCAATGGAATGCGTAAATTAACCCATGAACGCACGCCAATGTGGTTAGCCGAAATCCCCCCAGCCAACCCACATAAACTGCCAATGCGCACATTAGATGAAGCCGCTAGCGATCGCAGCAAGATCGCCGATGTTCAACACAATAAGGTGGTTTATTTTCCATCTTGTGTGAGCCGCACTATGGGCTCAAACACTAATGCGCCTTCATTAACCGCGATCACTATGTCGTTATTAACTCAGGCAGGATTTGATATTATCTTGCCGAAAAATCTCAGCGAACAATGCTGTGGAATGCCATACAAAAGCAAAGGAATGGATGCGCTTGGAGATAAAAAATCTCACCAACTCGAAGAAACCTTATGGCAAGCCAGCCAACAAGGCACCTATCCGGTATTGATGGATACCAGCCCATGTGTGAAACAAAGCTTACAATTGTTTAGTAAAGGACTGAGTATTTACGAACCCTCTGATTTTATTATCGAGCACGCCGCTGAACACTTAACGCTTAAACCGATCGACGAAACGGTCATGCTGCACGTCACTTGCAGCAGTCGCATGATGGGGCTTGAAAGCAAGATGCTCGCCCTCGCAACACAATGCGCGAAAAACGTGATCGTACCGGAGCATATTCAATGTTGCGGCTGGGCTGGCGATAAAGGCTTTAATACCCCAGAGTTAAATCAAGCGGCACTGCACCCATTAAAAGCCCAAGTCCCCACCCACTGCACTCGCGGTTTTAGTAACAGCCTAACCTGTGAAATCGGCCTATCGCACCACAGCGGTATTCCTTATCAATCTATTTTGTATTTAGTGAGCGAAGCGGCGCAGTGAGTATGTTGATCGTTATCAACGCATAACCGACAATAAAAAACCCAATAAAACCAGTGTCAAATAAGGTTTTATCGGGTTATTTTGCATGCTATTAACTTGCTAGGCTTGGGTACTCAACTTCATAAGATGGTAACTCTCCAGACCGTTTTCAGTAGTCGATACAATGGTAAAGCCGACAGAGTGATAAAATCCAACCGCATTCTCATTCGCCACTAAGCACTTCAAGCTCAACTCAGAATAATACTGCTTGCCGATTGTTAATAGTTTAAGACCTACGCCTGTGCGCAATTTTTGAGGACGAACAAAAAGATGATGGATAAAACATTCAGGCTCCCAGATTGAAATAAAACCTATGACGTCTTCACCCTCAACGGCAACCCAGATTTGTTCACCATCCGTGTCTCGCTCAAAATCTGACAACTTGAATTGTCGAGTATCTAACCAAGTAAACGTCGCCGTTCTTGATTCTAAATACAACTGCCTTAGTGATACTCGATGATCATGATGAAACTTTCTTATTTCCATTCGTACTCCCAATACACTCGCCATCTATTCGCCAGTAACTTGAATCAAATCGAAGTGATCTCATGAAGGATTGGTAAGGAAGGCCTAAGGCTGGTTATTGCATAAGTCCTAAAACATTTACTTTCTTTTACTGATCTCCACTAAAGTCTTATTCCACGCGGTGTTGCCATCTCGCTTGCTTACATCATATTCAGAACAAAACTGTGAGATAGTCATGTTGTTATCGCTGGTGGCAAGCTTTAACGCCAATTGAACTTGCTGCAGTTTACTCTGCAGACGCAAAACTTGACCGGCATTGGGGTTCTTTTCTTTGGCAAACTTTAAGGCTGCATGTTTACGCTCTGCCGCGCCCGCTCTACGGTCGGCTTCGCCTAAAAGATATTTAAGTTGCGCGAAACTTTGCCCTTTTTGGAAAGCAGGCTCAATCAGTTCAACGCACTCGTCAAAAGACGGGTTGACCACATAAGGATCAATTTTACGAGCTTGTTGGCGCATCCATTTTAGTGCGAGTTCTTCATCTGACATAATCAAATCTTTACCAAGAAAATAGCCTTACATGGTATCGCTCAATAGCAAACCGTTGCAATAAAAAATTAACTGATTTGATTGTTGGTCGCCGAAGGCTGTGTGATCAGCCATCAATATTCTATAAACTGAAAAATATCGACATATCTAACAAACAAAAACGGCAGGAATGAGTACTCATCCCTGCCGTTTGTCTTTAATTAAACATCCAGATTAATCGCAGTTTTTAACACGCTTATCTATTCATTGCACCAGATATTAACCGCGCTATTTTTTTAACCACATCGATCTATTAACCACGCTATTTTTTAACCACGCCTATCTATTAACCACGATAGTAACGCTGTGGCACAAACGGCATTTTCTCAACCAGCATTGGCAGTTTCTTACCACGCACATCAGCAAAGATTTCAGTACCAATAACCGATAAGTTAGTACTTACATACGCCATTGATACTGGTTTACCAGCCGTAGGCCCTGCTGTTCCGCTGGTAACAATACCAATTTCATTATCAGCAGCATCAAATAATTTTGTCCCTTCACGCACCGGCGCTTTGGTTTGTCCCACTAAGCCAACACGTTTACGCACGACATCTTTAGTGGCAATCTGTTGCAAAATGATATCAGCGCCTGGGAAGCCACCAGCACGTTCACCATCAGCTCGGCGCGGCTTACTAATACCCCACAACAAGCTCGCTTCTACTGGCGTGGTGGTGGTATCCAGATCGTGTCCGTATAAACACAAGCCGCACTCTAAACGCAGTGAATCACGCGCGCCTAAACCAATCCACTCTACTTCTTCAAATGCCGTTAAGGTATTGGCAAATTCGACCGCTTGCTTACTTGGCACAGAGATCTCATAGCCATCTTCACCGGTATAGCCCGAACGGCTAACAATGCACTCAATGCCATTTAATTGAATCACTTTCACATCCATAAACAACATGTCGCTGACAGACGGTTCGATGCGAGCCAACACTTGCGCCGCTTTCGGGCCTTGCAGTGCTAATAATGCGCGGTCTTCAATCACTTCGATTTCAACATCACTTGGCAGGTTCGCTTGTAGGTGAGCAATATCTTGCGCTTTACAGGCCGCGTTAACCACCACGAACAGATGATCGCCTAAGTTCGCCACCATCAAATCATCCATGATGCCGCCTTGCTCATTGGTAAAGAACGCATAGCGCTGTTTCCCAGCAGGAAGATCGATAATATCAACCGGTACAAGCGACTCTAAACCCGCCGCAGCATTCGCGCCTTTTAAGCGTAATTGCCCCATGTGAGACACATCAAAAAGCCCCGCGGCATCACGCGTATGCAAATGCTCTTTTTTCACACCTAATGGATATTGCACTGGCATGTCGTAACCAGCAAAAGGAACCATTTTTGCACCCGCTTCTACATGCACATCGTATAAAGGTGTTTTCAGTGGGGTTTGTGTCGCGTGCTGCTCTGTCATGTATCCTCCAACGGATTATCCAGTGTTTTGGTTACGCACTCCCATTCGGGCTTGCGGCTTGTTCTTTCGATATAAATGTCAAATATTGTTGTCGATATCGGTATTATTTCGCCGTCACCCACAATATTAAACCGTCATTTTCTCCGGTTGAGATCAGCGTATGCCCCATACTGGCATCGTAATACACACTATCGCCTTCTTTTAAATCAACCGGTTCATAAAATTCACAATAAAAACGGACTTCGCCTTCCAGTACCAACAAAAACTCTTCCCCGTCATGGCGGATCCACTCTTGATAATCATCAAAATGGCGCGATCGAATACGGCTTTTAAAGGGCACCATTTTTTTATTTGATAATTGACTGGCCAGCAGTTCATGCTCATAAGTAGATGTTGGATGCGGCTTGCCTTGCCCCTTTAAAGTAATATCGCGTCGCCCTACCGCACTGGGTTGCTTTGGCGGTTCAAAGATCTGCGGAATAGGCATATCCAGCCCAGTTGCTAATTTTTGCAATGCTTGAAAGGTTGGTGAGATCTGGCTATTTTCCATTTTTGATAATGTAGAGCGCGCCAACCCCGTTCGCTTGCTGGCTTCTTCAAGCGTGAGCCCCATTTGCAAACGGATATCTTTCAGTCTTTGCCCTAAATCCAGTGGCGTGAGCGTTTGATCGCTATCATCAGACTGAAATTTCATTTTTGTTGCTCCTAAGCTCACGGATATTCCTTATCTTAATTGCGCGGATGCGGCTAAATAACCTCTTAACTCCACCACATGGCGCAATCGATTGCCAAAATCTGAGTTAATCGATAATACAGAGTACGCCGTGTTCAACCATAGCAACAAAGTTCAAAAAAGTGCGGCTTGTAGCAAAATTAGAAATCTTGTTTCTTATCGGAAACTTTTGGTTGAATATTTGACCTATGAAAAGTATGTTATGGAGATATATCACGCTTTATTATGAAGCTAAATATCAAACAAAAAACTTTTACTCAATGAAACTTGTGATGGTTTGCCGCGATAAATACGATTTCAAAGCAAACGATTGCGTATAAATCACTGATCCAACAGACATACTCTGGAGCAAGAAAATGGATATGACTCTTAAGTTTACAGAAAGCCACGAATGGGTTCGCGATAACGGCGACGGTACGGTTACTATCGGTATTTCTGAGCATGCACAAGAAATGCTTGGCGATGTGGTTTTTGTCGATCTGCCTGAAGTGGGCGACACCGTCGATGCGGGCGAAGGTTTTTCACTGGTTGAGTCAGTTAAAGCGGCGTCAGATATCTACTCTCCAGTAACCGGCGAAATCGTTGAAATTAACGAAGACTTAGAAGATAGCCCAGAGCTAATTAACAGCGAATCTTACGATGGCGGCTGGATTGCGAAAGTGAAGATTGAAGATGCGTCTGAATTAGAAAACTTAAAAGATGCCGAAAGCTACCTAGCAGCAATCGAAGAAGACGAGTAAAACTAAAATCCAATCATCTTATATGGTTGGATTTTTCATTTATATTCGCAAATTCAATCATATAAAGTCAGTGGACTCTTTCACTGGCTTTTCCTTTAGGTAGTTTTAAGTAAAAAGATCTAAGTTTAGGGATAACCATGACTAATTTATTAAACTCTCTTAGCAATAACGAAGAATTTATCGGTCGCCATAATGGCCCGAATAGCACCGACCAACAACGCATGTTGGATATCATCAATGAGCGAAGTGAAACCAAAGCGAATAGCCTAGATGATCTGATCACTCAAACCGTTCCTGCACACATTCGCCTCGAAAGTGCGATGGAACTTAAAGCCCCAATGTCTGAAAACGACATGCTGGGACAAATGAAACAATTCGCCAATCTCAATACCATTAAGCGCACCTTTATTGGTCAAGGTTATTACAACACCTTCACGCCTAATGTGATCCTACGAAATGTGCTTGAAAATCCAGGTTGGTACACTGCCTACACGCCTTATCAACCAGAAATCTCACAAGGCCGTTTAGAGTCACTGCTGAATTACCAACAAATGGTGATGGACCTAACAGGCATGGACATTGCCAACGCCTCATTATTAGATGAAGCAACGGCGGCTGGTGAAGCGATGACACTGTGCAAGCGCGCAGGAAAAAGCAAAAGCAGCGTATTCTTTGTTGCCGATGATGTGCACCCACAAACGATTGAAGTGGTAAAAACTCGCGCAGAATTTATTGGCTTTGAAGTCATGGTTGGCAATATCGACACTCTGGCCGAGCAAGACGTATTTGGCGCATTGCTGCAATACCCAAGCACCACCGGTGAGGTTCGTGATTTAACCGACATAATCAGCGCCGCTCAAGCCAATAAAACCCTTGTGACGGTAGCAACCGATCTACTGGCTTCAACGCTATTAAAACCGGCCGGTGAAATGGGCGCAGATGTGGTGATTGGCAGCGCGCAACGTTTTGGCGTCCCAATGGGATACGGCGGTCCACACGCGGCATTTATGGCAACGCGTGAGAAACACAAACGTACCATGCCAGGTCGAGTCATTGGCGTATCGATTGATAGCAAAGGCAACCAAGCGCTGCGCATGGCAATGCAAACGCGTGAGCAACATATTCGCCGCGAAAAAGCGACCTCAAACATCTGTACCGCTCAAGCTTTACTGGCGAACATGGCATCGTTTTATGCGGTCTATCATGGCGCGGAAGGTTTACGCACGATTGCTCGTCGCACTCATCACCTTACCGCGATTTTAGCGGCTGGCTTAAAACATTCAGGTTATGAGCTCGCCAATAGCAGCTTCTTTGATACCATTACCATCAACAGCCAAGAACACACCGAGCGCTTGTATCATGCGGCGCAACATGCCGGTATTAACTTGCGTAAAAAGCCGACTCAACTTGGCATTAGCTTAGATGAAACCACCACTGCGGATGACATCGAAGCACTATTTGCTGTTTTTGGCATTGAATGGAAAGTTGATACCTTTGCGTCGGATATTGCCGCTAACGAATTTGCGGCCATTCCAGAAAACTGTCGCCGTACTTCAAGCTACCTAACTCATCCGGTGTTCAACACCTATCATAGTGAAACACAAATGATGCGTTACTTGAAAAAACTTGAAAACAAAGACTTCTCATTAACGCATGGCATGATCCCACTGGGCAGCTGTACCATGAAGCTCAATGCCGCCGCCGAAATGATCCCAATCACTTGGCCTGAATTTGGCAGTATTCACCCATTCGCACCGCTCGATCAAGCCGCTGGTTACACCGCTTTAGCCGCTTCATTAAAGCAACAACTGTGCGAAATCACCGGATATGATGAATTTTCACTGCAACCAAACTCAGGTGCTTCGGGCGAATACGCCGGTTTAATTGCAATCCAGCGTTACCATCAAAGCCGCGGTGAAGGGCATCGTAATGTATGTTTGATCCCAAGTTCGGCCCATGGTACGAACCCTGCAACGGCGTCAATGGTGTCGATGAAAGTCGTGGTGGTCATGTGTGATGAATACGGTAACGTCGATATTCAAGACTTAGCCGCTAAAATTGATAAGCACCGCAGCAACCTAGCCAGCATTATGATCACTTACCCATCGACGCATGGTGTGTATGAAGAACAAGTGCAGAAAGTGTGTGACATGGTGCATGCCGCAGGCGGTCAAGTGTATTTAGATGGCGCGAATATGAACGCTCAAGTCGGCCTAACAAATCCAGGCGTGATTGGTGGCGATGTATCGCACTTGAACTTACACAAAACCTTCTGTATTCCACATGGCGGCGGCGGCCCGGGTATGGGTCCGATTGGGGTTAAATCGCACCTTGCACCTTTCCTACCTGGTCATATTGAAAATGGCGTGGTCGGTAAAGAATACGCGGTTTCTGCCGCCGATCTTGGCAGCGCATCCATTCTACCTATCTCGTGGGCCTACATTGCCATGATGGGCGGTAAAGGCTTAACCGAAGCCACTAAAGTTGCGATTTTGAATGCCAACTACATTATGGAACGTCTACGTCCTCATTATCCGGTGTTATACCGTGGTCATCATGGGCGTGTGGCGCACGAATGTATTATTGATATTCGTCCACTTAAAGAAGCCACCGGCATTAGTGAAGAAGACATTGCTAAGCGTTTAATGGACTACGGTTTCCATGCGCCAACGATGTCATTCCCAGTGGCGGGTACTTTGATGGTTGAGCCGACCGAATCGGAAGACAAAACTGAACTAGACCGTTTTTGTGATGCGATGATCGCGATTCGCAAAGAGATGGATAAAGTGCAGCAAGGTGAATGGCCGCTAGACAACAACCCGTTAGTCAATGCGCCGCACACTCAAGTCGATTTGATCGCCACCGAATGGGATCATCCATACAGCCGCGAGATCGCTTGCTTCCCAACCGCGCACACTCAAGGCTCGAAATACTGGCCGACCGTAAACCGTGTAGATAACGTCTACGGCGACCGTAATTTGATCTGCTCATGTCCGAGCATTGATAGCTATGCAGAGTAGTGCAAAGAAAGTAGAGTAGCGTCAAGAAAGCAGACTGAAACGAGCACTCAATTGGGTGCTCGTTTTTTTTGATTTGAAATTCATATTTTTGCTGAGATGATCTTAGTCGTATGTATCATCAACCACAGACTTTAGCTAAAGCATCTAAATCATTATTGGTGATCAATTCAAGATTTTCGGTAATGGTTTTGCAATCGCGTGTAACATGCGCTCTGCAATCATTGCCACTGATGCCTGATCGGCAACACCGTTAAAGAGCATCAGAAACTCATCTCCACCAATACGAGCAACGGTATCAATATCACGCATACACAAGCGCAGTCTTGCCGCTATCAGCTTTAATAATGCATCGCCTGTGCCGTGTCCAAAGGTATCATTCACCGACTTAAAACCATCTAAGTCCATAAATAGCACCGCTAATTGGTCATTGCTTTGCTGGGCTGTGGTGATTGCCGTTTCAAGCTTTGTCATGATCAGTTGCCGAGTCGGCAATCCGGTTAAGGTGTCGTGTTGGGCTAAATGTTGAATTTTTTGTTTGGCGTGTTTTAGCTCGGTGATGTCTTCTTTTACCGCAACAAAATGGCGTATCTGATTATTTTTTCGTTTAACCGGTGAGATTGATGCCAACTCCCAAAATTCGTTATCGGTTTGTTTATTTTGAGTCAGTAATTCGCCACGCCATATTTTTCCCGATCCTAGAATATCGGATATTTTTTTTAGCTCTTCTGGTGGCGTGGTATCGGCATCAAAAATATCTGCCCGCTGGCCTAGCACTTCATCCAAACGATAACCCGTTTTACTTAATGCTGACGGATTCACATACTCAATATTCCACTGACTATCCGTGATCACAATTGAGGATGCAGATTGGTCGACAGCCAGTGAAACCATTCGTAATTTGGCCAGTAGGATCGAATAGCTTTGTACAATAATAATGATGGTAAAGCCGATAAGGACCAAAATAGTACTGAGGTATAAAGAAGTGGTGGCAAAGTTATGCTCAACCAAAGAGGGCTGATATGGAAATAGCACCGCCATAAAAGCACGCATAAAATGAAAGAAGCTAAATAAAGCAAAAAGCACGGCTGCCATTTTTCTTGTCGAGCGTTGCTTGCTATTTGCTCCGTTCAATAAAACATAAACAATCGCCAGAGAGATCAGCACCATCGCGCCAGAAAACACCACAACACGAGCATTCTGAAAATTGACAATATAAGAAAAGACAAAGTAGCACCCTGCCACTAGCGGTAGAAATGCAAAATCAAATGCGAGGGAGATGGAACGTTTAGTAAATATTTTTGCGCCAATGAATATCAGCTGAAATCCTATAATATAACCGGCATTGGCAATAAATAACGGTAACATGTCAGCGGCCTGAGTTCGGGTGAATAACACCGCACCAGAAAACCCAATGAAAGACATACCTACTGCCCAAAAACCAATCCCATTCGGTTCGGTTTGGGTTCGCCAAAAAGCCGCTAACGTCATAGCAGAACCAATAGAAATTAAAACAATAACAACAAGCAGTGTCCAATTATCGATAGGTAACACGGCGATACCACCCTAGTCATCCATTACATTTAACCACCACTTCCCAGTGATGGTTTCATACTCGTTCAGTCTCAATTGAAGATAATTTCTGCAAAAAAACCAACAATTAATCACTTACTTAATAGTACTCTCATTAAATATTAATTTCACCAATGAATAGTCAGTAACTATATGATTATTGATTCAAAAAAAATCCCGCTACGGAAGCAGGATTTTGAATATGAAATAACCTTAGCGCTAAACTTAGCGGATCAATTTTTCACATGACTAATTAATATCGCTGGTGACAATATTTGTGGTAGCACAATGGGTGTATCAACTCCCTTTTTATACCACAAATACAAAGGGACACCCGAGCGGCCATGTTGAGCTAAAAACTGAGTGATCTGGCTATCACCATTGGTCCAGTCCCCAACCATAGTCGCAATATTGTGCTGTTTAAATGCTGTTTGCACTTCGACGCGATCAATTGAGGTTTTTTCATTCACTTTACAGGTTAAACACCAATCAGCAGTAAAATACACAAAAACATCTTGCTTAGCGCGTAGAGTATTTAATTTATCCATATTAAACGCCACTACGTTGGACGCAGTTTGCCTTTGTGTTGACGGCGCTTGGACACTTGGAACTGCGTATATCACGGCAAATAAAGGCACCAACGTGAGTATTATGCTAGGCCACCACTTGCCTTTATGTTGTGAATGCTGCCATAGCCCTGTCAACCACAACCCAAAGGTCGATAACATGGTAGCTGCTAACACCAACAGTACATAATTATCGTTTGCTTGACGCATTAACACCCATAGTAAACCCAATACCGTGATGAACATTGGCAAGGAAAGAATACGTCTTGCGGTGATCATCCATGCGCCAGGTTTTGGCAACCGAGTTCGCAATGCGGGAATAAAGCCCACTAATAAAAACGGCAATGCCATCCCAAAGCCTAAGCCGGCAAAAATGACAAATGCGATACCAATGGGTAAAACCAAAGCCGCCCCTAATGCTGTCGCCATAAACGGGCCAGTACAAGGCGTTGCGATAAATGCAGCCAATACGCCAGTCCAAAAGTCACCCATCGGTCCTTTTTGGTCTTGTAAGCGCGAACCTGACGTTAAGGTGCCAATTTCAAATAATCCCGCTAAGTTAAATCCTATCGCACTCATCAGGACAATTAATCCTGCAATAACGCTAGGGCTTTGTAATTGAAATGCCCATCCGATTTGATGCCCAAGTGCTCGTAAACTTAAAATAACCCCGCCGAGTAAGACACACACCAATACCGCTCCTAAGGTATAAGCAATGGAACCTAACTTAGCTTGTTTCTCTGAGCCTTGGTGGGAAAGACTTAATATCTTCAAACTTAAAATAGGGAAAACACACGGCATAATATTCAATAACAACCCGCCTAAAATAGCCCCGAAAAACGCACTAAGACCAAGCAGCCAAGTGTTTTTTGGATTTGTGTTTTTCTGCTCTGGGTTGGTATTGCCACTATTAGGAATAAACGCAACATGTTGAGTCTTGTTCGCGCTAAAGCGTAAGGCGATACCATTGTCCAATACCAACACGCCATTGAAAAAGTCACCCACCTCTTCACCGACTTGTGTTTGCATCGTTAACACATCGCCTGCATGTGAAAATGCTTGTTTGGCATTATTGACAATGGTGTTGTTGATCAGAGGGTATATATGCGCTTTCGCACTATTTATCGAATCTGGAAGCGGCAGTGAAAGCGTTAACTTGCCGTTGTCTAGCGCAAATTTGCCTTTAGAATCTAAAGGTTTCGGCAGCTTTTGGCGCCATTGATTAAATTGCTGTTGAGACGATTGAGCGATATCACCATCTCCAACTGTAAGCGTGGTTTTAATCGTTTGTTGCTCGGGTAAACAGGTTTGAGGGTTACACACTAAATAACTAATGTTTAATTGAATAGGCAAAGAAGTGCCGGCCGTAATGCTGCTATCTATCGTTAATGGCGCAAGCAGAACATATTCACCATGATAAATATAATTCATGATGTCGCTGGTTATGAGCTGACTTGGGGCGGGGTATTTCACCTTACCTATGCTGACGCCTTTTGGCAGTGTCCACTGAAAACTCGTAGGAAAACCTGCATCACCCGGATTCTCCCAGTAACCGTGCCAACCTTGCTGCGGTTTCATTCTTAAGGCCAGGTC
The DNA here is from genome assembly GCF_014694465.1 of Vibrio sp. S11_S32. NCBI lineage: Bacteria > Pseudomonadati > Pseudomonadota > Gammaproteobacteria > Vibrionales > Vibrionaceae > Vibrio > Vibrio sp. S11_S32. Next base: position 21,113 of record NZ_JAAUWS010000023.1, read on the forward strand.
TTGAGTGTGACCGACGACGGGTTGAGTCGCTTCCGTCAGCATAGAAACCGAAATGAGAGGTTGGTGAGTCGCTTGCTGGTTGGCTATAACGGGCAGTGAACATGCTAAACTAGTCAGCCACACCATCAATAGAATCAAACGTTTCATACTTAGTTTCATGAATTATCTCAGTTGATAAAAACGCATTAGAATTAAAAATTGAAACCGCCATAATAAGGCGGTTTCAAGTCTGCATTAAGCCCCATAATGGAGACTCTAACTCAGGCAATAAGCAGTGCGAGTAAAGCGATGCAGATTGCTGATAGAGAGCATTATTTCAGTTTTGATATCGTCTCAAGCGCGGCGCTAAAATCAGCATCTTGAATGGAAGATTTCAAACTAATTTTACCATCTGGCTCGATCAAAGTGATGGTAGGAACTTGATTGATGCCAAATTGCTTGAACAAATCACCGTCAGCATCAAATACGATAGGCAGGCTTGTGCCATAAGTCTTACGGTAATCTTGTAGATCCGCAACCGATGACCATAAGTTGGTTGACACGGTTACCCACTCAACACTTGAAGCATTGGCTTTTTTCTCTAATAGTTCACGTACTTGAGTGCAGGCTTTCGAGGTTTTAGGTTCCGTATCTTCTAAGTACCATTCACACCAAGGACCAAAAAATACCACCCCGACTTTTTTGTTGCTTGAGGCATTAAATTTATAATCTAACGCTTTTTTATCTATGGTAGAAAAAGAAAGATCAGGAACCGTATCCCCCACTTTGTAACCAGAATCCTTTGCGGCAAACGTTGGGTTATTTAACGGCTTCCCATTCGATTTTTCAGCAACAACTTTATCTAACGCTTGGTGGAATTCTTTATCATCCATATGTCCGAAGTAAGCAAACTTACCGTTTTTATCAATTAATAAATGTTGTGGGGTAACGCGTAAATGGAACGCTCGCGCCAACTTACCATCATCAATCGTGATCGGCATAGTTAAGCCCATTTTTTTAGCGAACGCCGTAACTGATGTTAGGTTATCACTAATACCAGTATTAACCGCGATCACTTGTACTTTATCGCCATACTTTTTATAAATATCTTCAAACCCAGGCATTTGCTCACGGCATGGCACACACCACGTCGCCCAAAATTTAATATAAACCGGTTTTTTACCATATACCTGAGCTAGATCGATGGTCTTACCGTCAATCGTTTTGATCTTCATTTGAGGCGCTGGCGTGCCGACCAAAGATTCACCGGCTGATTTAGCTCTGCGCTCACCATCGGCGGAGTAGTCATCATCTGCCGCATGAACATATTGAGTGAAAGCAAATAGACATAAAAGCCCAATTATTGGTGCTTTTATTAGGGTAGTAATACGTGATTTCATAACAAACTTCCTATTGTTCTGTTTCAATGAAAAGAGTCGCTCTCTTGTCATAAGTAAAATATTTGTCGTTAGATAAGCGTTGTAGCCAAGTGCTGCTGAATGTGTTTCGTCATACTCTCAATTTTTTGTTGCACAATTTCACCGCTTGCCGCTGTCCCTTCAATCGTGAAGAAGTGAACGTTATTCAATCCAATTGCGGCTAACACTTGCGTCATGTAAGGGGTAAAGAAATCGGGTTGATACGCCTGTTCACCCGAGAATACCCCGCCCGATGAGATTAGGATATAAACCGGTTTATCGTTTAGTAATGGATGTTTTCCTGCTGATGTAAGCTCAAATGTTTTACCCGCTCGTACCACATGATCAATCCAGCATTTCAGCCCAGAGGGTAAAGAGTAATTATGCATAGGGGAGGCAATGATCACCATATCGGCCGCTTCAAGTGACGCGATCAATTGGTTGGATGTTGATAAGCTACCAACGGTTTGGTCATATTGTCCATCTGGTGTACATAAAGCACTCGCATAGTCAGCATCAATGTGAGGAAGCTTGGTCACATCAACTTCATCCACCTCCACCGTAGAGGACTTTGCAAGTTGCTTCACTATGCCCTGCACTAAAATATAGCTGGAAGATTGATGTTGCTTCGGGCTGCTATTAACTAATAAAACGTTCATGTGATCTCTCTCGAACTTCAAGAATAATTACCGTTATTAATGTGTGCATGATACAAATAGATATGGCTCACAATAAGAGCCATAAATTAACTATTTTTATGGGCCATAATGTAATGAATAATCCACTCGTCAAGCAATTGGCATACAAGCAAGTATATCAACGTATTCACACGGCGATCTTGCAAGGCATTTTAAAACCTGGCCAACGTATTCCAGCCGCTCGGACCTTAGCCAAAGAAATGGGCGTGGCCAGAGGAACCGTTGAAGAAGGTTATGCACTGCTTAAAGCGGAGGGCTATATAGAATCAAAAGGCCAAGCCGGCACCGTAGTGAGTACCAAGTTACTTGACCCTTCTCGAGCCAAAAAAATCAACATTCGCGATCGCAAGCCTGGCTTCTCATCTGAAATAGAAATATCAGATGTATTACCATTTCAACTAGGGATCCCTGCTTTAGACGCTTTCCCACGTCAAACATGGTCTAGAATGGCCGCTCGATGTGCGAGAAATATGAATGTCGATGATTTGGCTTATCCATCAGTTTACGGTGATCCACAACTCAGGATCGCTATCGCACAATATCTACAACTGTCTCGTGGTGTTCAATGTCAACCGACTCAGGTTTTTATTACCTCAGGATATGTTCACTCAATTAACTGGATCACAAAAGTACTGTTACCACCTCAGTCAGAGATTGGTATAGAAGATCCAGGCTATCCATTGACTCGGCATGTATTAACCAATAATCAGTTTCATCCAGTCCCAATTCCCGTTGATAAAGACGGCCTACATCTTCCAGAACAAAGTAAGGTGGCGGCGGTTATTGTCACCCCTACACATCAAAGTCCAACTTGCGTATCGCTCTCATTACAACGCCGACAAGCGCTATTAGATTGGGCAGTGACGCAACAAAGCTGGATCATTGAAGATGACTATGATGGTGAATATCGCCATGCTGGTCCCCCTCTACCTGCTTTAAAAAGTTTGGATACTCAAGATCGGGTTATTTATTCTGGTACTTTTAGTAAAGTTTTATTTCCCAGTTTACGGATCGCTTATATTGTGGTGCCGGCCAGTCAGGTTTCAGCTTTTGAACAGTGCTCCGAATTGTATGCAGGCAACGTCTCTACTTTGACGCAGAGATCCGTTCTTTCTTTTATGCAAGAAGGACACCTTGCTCGTCACATCCAACGAATGAGAAAACTCTATCGGGAGCGCAGAGAATTAACGGCAGATGTTTTTAATCGGATATTGGGCGATAAGATCACCATCGAGCCACAACTGGGTGGTATGCACATGATAGTAAAATTAAACGATCCCAATACCGATGATGCCGCGTTATCACATAAAATAATGCAAGCCGGACTCTTCTCGCATGGCTTATCACAATGGTCATCCCGACCCGTTCATCCGAGCTTAATTTTAAGCTTCACCAATATTAAAAGCGAACAAGAATGCCAGCAATTAGCGTATCGATTAAAAGACATAATTAACCAATGAGCCCTCAGTCGAAGATGCTACTAATATCGCTGAAATACAGGGTCTAAGCTGCCTTAAACAAATGGTGCGAATGGATCTGCTGAGCGCATAATACTCTCGAAGTCGGCTTTAGGCGGATAAATCAGTTGGTTGGTAATCGAAAGCTTCAATTTTTTGGCTTCCTCTTTAATTAATTGCACTTTTTGTTCCCAACCTTCGGTGTACACCGCTCCCCAAGAACCAAGATCTAAACAAGTAACATAAGCTTCTTGACGATAAGGTAATTTCTCACAACCAAGTAAACTGGCTGCGACATTATTACTCGCGAACTTGCCCATTAAAATTGCATGCTGACAACTCATTAACGCATGGTTTCCTTTATCATCCGTCGCGGCATAAGCAACATCACCGGTTGCATAAATATTCGTCACACCTTCGACTTCCAACGTCGAGGAAACATTCAATCGCCCTTGGGGTCCTTGTTGTTCAAATACATTCGTCAGCTCATTTGCTTTAACACCAGCCGTCCAAATAACAGTATCAGATAGTATTTTTTCGCCCGAGGAAAGTCGTAACCCGTCTTGTGTTATTTCATCAATTTGGGTATTGAGCTTCCAAGTAATCCCCACTTCATCACTCGCTTGTTTAATGACCTGTTGCAACTCTTGACTATAATTTGCCCCGATCTGCGCAGAACGTTCAACAACAATAATATCAATGGGTTGATCTTCACCAAGCTGAGATTTTAACCTTGCAGGTAATTCGGTCGCAATTTCAATTCCCGTAAAACCGCCACCACAGACGACGACTGTATTACGAGCACCAGAATAAGGTTTATTGGATAAATTATTGAGGTGATCTTCAAGTACCGTCGCGCTTTCAATTTGATCCAGATCGAAAGCATATTCTTGTATACCTTTCACCATCGCAGTATTGAGATTTGAACCAGCCGCAAGCACCAGTTTGTCATAGGATTGAGTCTGTAAAGCACCCTGATCATCAATATATTCAATACATTGATCTTCTGTTTGAATAGCTTGTACCGTCGCTATCTGAAATTGAATCCCCATCGCACCAAACACGGGCATTAATGGTGACACTAATGAACGTACCTTTGATTCATAAAAACGAGGTCGAACACGCAACTCAGCTTTCGGCGCCATAACGGTAATTGAAATATCATCGCAAGCTTGTAATTTGACGAGTCTTGCTGCACTTAACGCAGCCCACATACCGGCGAAACCAGCACCAATAATGACAATATTTTTTTTCATGTTGAATAACCTTATGTGTGTTTCTATTAGCAATTTCGGTGAGCTTACCTCAAAATGCATACTGCGACAAATTTATTCGCAGTTTATTTTTTAACGTTATTTGCTTATGATGGTTAATTATAAGGTTTGAGCGTTTCACGATAATTTAACGGCAGAGAGAGACAAATGGCTTTTTATAGCTCAGGTGTAGAATATGGTATTCATTGCTTAGTCAATATGATTGATGAGCAAGGCATCGCACAAATAATGACGGTAAGAGAGGCGGCGAAATTACAAGGAGTTCCCTATGATTATCTTGGAAAGATTTTTACTAAACTAGCAAAAGCAGGATTAGTCGAAAGTAGTGAAGGCCGTAAGGGGGGTTATAAATTAGCTCGCTCATCTGCCAGCATTAGTGTTTTAGATATTGTTGTTGCTATAGATGGCAATAAAGCAACGTTTGAGTGTAAGGAAATTCGTCAACGAATGGATATTTTTACCGACGATAAACCTGACTGGGCCTGCCAAGGTATGTGCGGTATTCACACAGTGATGCAACAAGCTCAACAAAAAATGGACGAGGAGTTAGCGAGTCATTCCATTCTACAACTCGCACAACAACTCCACTCTAAATCACATGATACCTATGATATTGAAGTAAAAGCATGGTTTGAATCGCAGCGAAATAAAACAAAGCCAGCCTAGTGGGTTAATCCGGCAACACAATTAACCCAAGTTGCTCGAGTAATTGTTCTTGTTGCCAGCAACATATTTTCACCCCAGTGAGATCCACTTTACGCGGATCTAACCCCTCTAATTCACAATGACTCAAATTACAGTCTTGCAGTTGTACTTGAGACCAAAAATCTTGCGTAAATGATCCTCGGCTGAGATCGGAGCCTTTTAAAGACGCGCCTTGAAGGTGTGTCCCTGCCCATTTATTTTCGAATAAATCGCACTTCTCTAAACATTGGCGTTCAAAATTGACATACGACAAATTGCATCCGGTAATGTAAGCGGAACAAAAATACATCTTCTGGCTAATTTGATTGCTAAAGTTCGCGCGCATAAAGTTGGCCCCTTTTAGATCGCAATCTCGAAACTCGATCCCAAAGCAATTGGCATGACTAAAATTGGCCATCGAAAGTTGGCAGTTTTTAAATGAGGCATCGCGTAAATCGGCAAGGTTAAAATGGCAGCCTTCGATCTCGCCTTGCTCAATGAAGATGCAATCCACAAACTGGGTATCTCGTAAGTTGGTTTTACTAAAGCTACAATGGATGAACTTATCGCGGTTATAATACGATCCACTCAAGTCTTGATTAGAAAAATCAACGCGATCAAATACTTCATATTTTTCAGTCATAAAGAGTCCTTATTGAATACTTGGCAGGGTAACACCATTTCTCTGGATATCAATAAAAATAAATCATTTAAAAACAACACTTTAAAATCCTTTGAATTGCCAATTTAAGCCACTAAATCAGCACTGTAAGGTCACTGTTTTTTTATAATCGCTGACGGCCATGTAAAAAATAGTTTGGGTGGATTTCGGGTGCATTAGGCAATAATAAGATCGGTAAGTATCGTCATGTGAAAAACCTAAGCTTCATCATCGCTTCAGTAACCAATTAGAACTTGCATTAATCCTTTTTAAACCTCGCGTCATAAGGTGAGAGTTCATGCCCATCCGATTGAGTTAGCATGGTATAGAGCTCTGGTCTGCGCCCTCGGATCCACCTTCTACCAGTGCACATTTCGAGTTGTTTGGCTTGTAAATCAGTAATGACTATATCGTCTTCAATGCTATCTGTTTGTGCCAGAATTTCACCATACGGACTGAGGATCATCGCATTTCCAGTTCTTATTTCATCCATATCTAACCCAACGCCATTACTGAATATAACAAACATACCATTATCATGAGCTCGAGCTGGTAGCCATCGAAGCAACCACTCACGGCCTTTTCTACCTTGCATCTCTGCTCGCAGCAATTCTGGTTCTTGATGTCGGTTATGCCATAAATCCAAGTTTATTCGCCCCATCGCATTAGGGCTTCTAGAATGACAGCCGCCAGTTTGATGTGGTGCAATTAATATATCGGCGCCCATTAATGCGGTGATCCGGACATTTTCCACTAAATTATTATCCCAACAAATGAGGATCCCGACCTTACAGCCATGTGGTGTATCAAATACGGTATAGTCACTGCCACTGCTCATATAAGGGCTGACAAAAGTGTGTAATTTTCGATGCTTTTCTAAACGTCCATCGGGCATCGCAAATAGATAAGTATTATATAAATGACCTTGCGCATCTTTTTCAATAATACCCGCCCCAATACTCACGCCATATTGCTTAGATAAAGAGATAAGTACTTGTACGCTTTTCCCGTTAGGAACCAACTCCGAAAGAGAATCAATCTGCTCTTTATTTAAAGCTGATACATGCCAGTAGCCAGTGATACACATTTCAGGGAAAACGATAATTTTAGCGCCAGATCCAGCCCCTTGTTTCACAAACTGCTCAATGACAGATAAATTATAATTTTTATCTCCCGCTTTATGATTAAACTGTATTGACGCCACTCGAATGTCTTTCATTTTGCTACCTCGTTATCATCATTGGAAGATGAAGACTTTAAGCCAACCAATTCATTCCGTATAATGAAAAAAATTCCACATTTGATGAGGGTTAGGAATGGAAATTGATCAGCTACAGGCCTTTCATCAACTTTCAAAAGATAAAAATTATCGGGTGGCAGCTGAGCATCTTTTCATTACTCAATCCGCTTTAACCAAGAAAATTAAACGGCTAGAAAATCAGATGGGTGTCGTCTTGTTCGAAAGAGGACGAGGGGGTGCAGAATTAAGCCAAGCAGGAAAAGTACTCTTGCCTGATGCTATACGCATGATGACTCAGTTTGAAGAGTTTCAACGGCTCACGCAACGTGTTTCGAAAGGTACTGAAGGCAGATTAAATATTGGCTTCGGGATCTCCACATATTCCGTCGCTCCGCGATTTATCTCCGAGTTCAAAAGCCAATATCCAAATGTTGATATCACATTAAATGACATGCCTTCTTACTCTCAAGTTGACGCGCTATTAAGTGGTGATATTCAGCTTAGTTTTAATCGTATACAACACATTACGCCACCACTTAAATCACTGACATTATTTTCCGATAAATTAGCCATAGCACTACCTAAAAACACCATAATTGATCCTAATAATATCTGGCAGTCACTAGCACAAATAAACTACCTACAGCTCAATCCCAGCCGAGGTATGGGGCTCAATCAACAAATTCAAAAATATTTCAGTATGGAGAATTCATTTCCCCCTGTAATACAAGAATCCAATGATATTCTGACGTTACTTGCACTAGTGTCAGCCGGATTAGGCTACACAATTATTCCAGCAAGTGCACAAATCATCTGCCAACCAAATATTAAATTGATTGAGATCTTATCTCCGAGTGCATGTTGGGACATAGGCTTAATCTGGAACACGGAAAATGAAGATAATCTACGGCTAAAATTCGTCGATTTAGTCCGTAAACTGTCGATTTAAAAAGGGCTGAACAATAATGTTACTTGGATTAAAAACAGCCAAACCCTTGATATCACCAAGTATCTAATTCAGTAATTTTTAGCGTCATCAGTTGTTTTTGCCATTGGCTTTTATCAATGCCTTCTACCCAAACCACTTTTGATTGACGTGTTTCGCCTTTACGAAGATAAGTCTCTGGCATGCGCTTGATGGCTTGCCATACCTGCAATTCTTGTTGTTGCAGTTTAACGCCTTGGTCATTATAAAAATCAGCATTAATTAATACCGTGACCATGCTATCGCTGCTTGTACTGGCCAAGTTGAACGTTAACCCTAGCTTATCGCCATCCCACTGGGTCTTGGCTAATGAAACCGCAATACCATTTTTTGCCGTTTGACCGAGTAAAGATGGATTAGCCATCGCTTGAGTGGTTAAGCTTTCCTTGGTCACGCTTGAGGATGTTGCCGCCACCTTAGCACTTGCAGCCCCAGCGACTGGAGCGGCAATCACGCTGGTTTGAGTCTTATTTTTTGACGACACAGGCTCTTTTTTAGTTAAAACATATTCCCAAGTAAAGTCATCCTTTAGCACCACTTGCGCGCCATTATCCAGCGTAAATGTGCCGACTTGAGTCGTATTGGCGCTGGCCGACAATGGAACCATGCATAAAATAAGACTGCTACTCACAGCAAGTAAACTGGTTGAAAATCGTTTTAACATAACATTAATCTCAAAAAATAATGGTGGTGATATCTAGGCTTAACCGACCGCTTTCACGGGGCTACAGTAATCTATAATCACTTGATTACCTTCTACCTGAACGAGTTGAATATCGCCGTCTATGATCACACGATTTTGCAAATATACCAACTGTGGTGCGTGACCCGATTGGTGTTTTAAAGAAGGGACAATATTGTGAGGTTGCAAATCTAAGATCTGACAAAATTTGGCGATAAAGCTTAATGTTAAAGGCTCTCGTTTGCGCAGTAAGTCGGAAAACTCCACCACGCTGATCCCCAAACGTTTTGCCATATCCATTTGGGTTAAGTGACGCTTGGCTTTATGTGTCATCCATACTTGATATAAAACTTCTCTGTCATCTTCAGTAAACTGCATTTCAACTCCATTGATTGGTCACACTAATATTGGTTTCAGTATCTAGAAGTTTACCGAATGGGATGTCATTCAAACGTCAAATTTGCCCCATCGTTTTTATCTATGCTGTGTGTTCAAATCAATGGCTTTGCTGGGCTGCAACTAATTTGGCTTCGCTTCTTGCTTGTAACCATACTCCGCTGGCTTTCATCAAATAGCCGAATACACCACCAATAAGTAGCGATGGAATAACCAGTTGCCAATTACCGTTAGCGGCAAAAGTGGCACATGCGCCAATGAAAGTACCTGGGATAAAGCTCAGCCAAGATTTTTGCGCTTGAATACACATAAAGAATGACACGATGCCCGTTAGCATATAGCCAATAATTTCACTGCCAAACCATTGTGAACCATAAATAATCAATAACGCCCAACCAATCCCAGTTAAGTTAGTCAGTAAACTAATAGCAAGCCCTTTAACCCCTTGGGTAGGAGAAGCAAAATAACTGGTACAACCCAAAAAGCCCGCCCAAGAAAGCAAACCGAGAGAAACCGCTACCCAGCCCCATACTCCAGAAAGCAGACCTGTGGTTAATGAAATTGCGAAAAGTGTCGACATAAACAAGCCTCGTGCCGATCGATATTCTATTCAGAACACCAACCTCTATTAATTCAAGCTTGTATAATAATTAACCATAGACAGGAATAAAAGATTTAGATCACATAATTAATGCAACAAAAGCCACTATTACATCGAAATGATAACGCAAGCGATTAACTTATCTCGCTTGCGTGATGAAGAAAGAGAAAGAGGGGAAATCAAACCAACTTACGCCGCTCCCATTGGGTAATAAACACAATCGACATCATCATAATGGCCGCGCCAACCCATAAATTACCCGTTGGAACCCAGCCAAACACCAACCAACCTAAAAAGACATTAAACGGTAATTTGGCTAAATCAAACGGCTGCACAAATGACGCATCCGCGACGGCATAAGCTTTTACAATCGCCCATTGCGCCAACGCGGTCATTGCTCCTGCGCCAATAAGTAACAGCCATACATTCCATCCAATTGGGGTTGACCACTCCGGCAGCGCTAAAAAGAGATTAAATGGGGTTAATAGCACCAATAGATACACCACCATGGTTGAAGGTGAATCGTTGACCGACATTTTCTTTACCATTAATGAATAACAGGCCCAGAAAAATGCCGCACCAACTGGCAGTAAAGTCGCCCAAGTAAAGGAGTCTGACCAAGGCTCTAGAATGATCATCGCGCCAACAAATCCGGCTAAAGTTGCCAGCCAACGTGCCCAACCGACTTTCTCTTTTAAGATCAATCCCGAGCCAACCGTAGCAAATAACGGCGACGTCATTAATAGTGCGATCCCTTGCCAAATCGGCACGGGATATGCCAACGCCCAAAACCACAGTTGAATACCAATTACCGATAAAAACACACGCACTGCATGCCACCAAAAATGTTTGGTGTATAACGACTTACGAATACCCAAGGTTTTTAAATACGGCAGGATCGCCACCAGCGCAATCGCGTATTGCAGTAACGCAACCGTAGTAGATGGCAGTGAAAACGTAATACTGATGTATTGAGCAATGCTGTTCACAATAGCGAAAGATAAACCCGCGATCAGCATCCAAGAAGCGCCAAGCGCCGGCGAGTGTTTAGGCATGGTAAAAATGTCTCATCAAAAGAGGAAATAACAAAGGCAGGAATGATAAAGCGATGCCGTTCTAATTACTATCGAAATCCCTGTCTTTGAAATGATAGAGCCGGTATTTATTTTTGTAATAATCCTAAAATCTGCAAGGTCACTGCTCATTAAACCAAGTTGGTACCATCACATTAAGCGAACGTGGTTGAACATTAATCGTGAGCTTATTACTTTCATACAACTCACCATCAATCACATACTTAAAAACTTCATCGCTTGATACCATCACTTGTTTGGCTTGTTTATGCACAAACCCCATAGGCTCTGCTGTGGGCAAAAAATTTGATAGTGCCAATTCTGATAAAGACAGTAAACGCCCTGTCACACTCTCATTGCTTGGCAGGTAGGTAATATCCAAAATACCATCTTGCAGATCTGGTTCTCCGCCACCTTGAGCCAGTAAAGTAGTAAATGGCGCAGCATTGGCGATCACTAAACTGCTCATTTCTACGTTTTTTTGACTTTCACCATCCAGTGTCAAATCAAGCGTAAGAGTATTGTTATTTGAAATAGCGCCCCATAAACCTTTTAGATAGGCCATTTGACCATCGTTATTTTTTTCTTCTCGTTCGGCAAATTCAATCATTTGTTGCTCAAAGCCAACGCCGGCCACCAACAAGATCAGATCCTCATTACAACTGGCGCTATCAATTTGGGTGATCTCACCGTCTAAAATTGCGCCACACGCGGTTTCAACCGGAATGATTTTATTTTCAATCCCATATAGAACGTGACATAACGCATTCGCAGTACCCAGCGGCAAAATTCCCAGCACAATATCAGTATGAATAATTTGGCTCGCCACTTCGGTGACAGTACCGTCGCCGCCCCCTGCAATGATCATCTGAGCATTGGCTTGAATGGCTTGTTTTGCCAATTGTGTTGCCGAAATATCTGGCGTGGTTTCGCGTATTTCGACATGATATTTGGCGGTTATTTTCTCTAGAATTTCATCTTTATAAGTTGCCCACTTTCCGCCACCAGAAACAGGATTGACGATCATCCACACCGTTTTATCAGCAACCAATGCGTTCTCATTATGCAGTTGTTGTAACATTGTCATTTGCTCCTTATTGAGATTGGCAGTGTTGCGGATGTTTTTGATCTTTTTCATCACTTCATCGATACTTAATTGCGGATAGCGACGCAGTAAATAGGCCGCTAAAACAAAGACCGACCGACCGCGCCCTAACGCACAATGCACCACCACTTTTCGAGAACTGGCCAGTTGCACATCCATCCAGTCTAATGCTTTTAATAACTGACGTTTAGAAGGCACTTTATGATCCAATACTGGAAGATTAAAATAATGAAAATCTTTTTCAGCTTTGCGACTTTCTAGGCCATGAAACTCGGCCGTCATATCTAAAATGCTGCTAATTCCTTGCGCTTTAAGCTCATCCAAATCTTTAGAAAATAATCGACGTGCTAAATACAATTGCGGATCAATACGTTGGATCGGCGCAACCGAATCGTGATGGCGGGCCCAATAGTTATAATAGTGCACTCCAATCAAAAATGGCGCTAACACTAATTGAATACCATTGGGGATCACGCCATTGGGCTTTTTGCGAAACAGATGGGGAAAATTACACAAATAGGCAATGCTGACGACTGACAAAGATAAAGCTATCCATGCTAACGGCAGCGACAACCAAAAATTAGGGCACAGCAATGCAAGAAGATAAAAGAAAACACTTGCTGCGATATAGTATTTAGTGACAAACATTGATCATCCTTTCAAAAGCTTATCCTTAATGTTACCTACTCACAATAAATTACAGTGGGTAAACAACGCTCTAATACACTACAACATAAATGCAGATCAACATCCAATTTTGTGCGTTATTTCAGCAATCAAATGATGCTTGAGAAAGCAGATTTCATCTTTTGTACAATTAACCATCAAGGCAAAATTTCTAATTGTAACTAGACTTAAGAATTAGACATTGGGCTTTGCCAACCGAGATAAAGTTTGATAGGTTGGAAGTAGATTAATTAGGTAACCGGCCTTAAATGATTTAAGGCTCTTCAACAGAAGGTATTGTGTATGAAAGTAAATATCCAAACGCATCATGTCACTATTGGCGACGAATCTCGTGCTGACATTGAAAGTAAATTCAATAAAATATCTTCACATTTCCCCGACTTAATTAGCTGCGATATCATCATCACCAAGCAGCATAATGAGCACCACGTAGAAACGTTCTCAAACTATGAAGGTGTGCGCATTTCAGCTAAAGCGGAAGACAAAGTGATGTATCCTGCGATTGCTGCAGCGGTTAAGAAATTGGAAACTGGGCTTAAAAACCGTAAAGGTCAATTAAAATCGGAACTGCATTCAACCCCAACCAGTACCAAACCAGAGATTGCTTCTGATATTATCCAAGAAATGAAGCTCGTCGATTAATTCAACAACCCTATCGTTATAAAAACAAAACCGAGCTCTCAAGGCTCGGTTTTTTTGATCTTAAATCATGAAGAATACATTTTTCTACCCTATCAATATTGAATAGGTATTAACGATTATTTTTTCATTAAGTTTTTTAGATCGGCAAAAGGGTTATGTGTTGCCGATTGATGCTCATCTTCCGTCGGGGTTGAATCTGAACCGTATAAGTCATGTTCTAAATATTTAGAATGCTCATGATCGTGGCAATACAAACACAATAACTCCCAGTTACTGCCATCTTCTGGGTTATTAGTATGGTCATGATCTTTATGATGAACTGTCAATTCACGCAAATTTGAATACACGAACTCGCGTGCACAGTTGCCACATACCCACGGATACAATTTTAATGCTTTCTCGCGGTAACCACTCTCTTGACGTGCATAGGTCGCACTACTGCCATAAAAATCTGAAGCCATGTTTTTTTCCTATCAAATAGACTCGCTTAAGCCTATCATAAATCTTAACCGTGGTTGATTGTTCTCAATCTTATCAACTCTTAATTTATCCAAAATGTCGGCTTTACAGTGTAAATTCTTTATTTCTCTATGACACAATAACAATCAGAGCAAGATATCTTAGCGATAAGAGCAAAGATACTCAAAACGAAGCAAATTGATACGGAGATAGCATGACATGAACGAAACACCCGATGCACCTATCTCCGACGCTCTTAAACTGCATAGCCTTGATCGTTTTATTGCTAATAAGTACTTATAATACTTGGGTAATCCTCCCATTTCTAACTGTTGTTAAAAGTAGAAGTTAAGCGACCATCAATGGTGGTCTACCACCATTGGCTTTATGAGGCCGTTCATTATTATAAAACCAAAGCCAATTGGTTGCATAGTCT
>NZ_JAAUWS010000024.1:0-34981 GCF_014694465.1 Vibrio sp. S11_S32
GTCGAACGGTTCTTCGGTAGCTTGAAAAATGAATGGCTACTCAATGTGGTTTATTTAACGCGTGATGCAATGAAAGAAGATGTTGAAGAATATATCCGGTATTACAACCATGAAAGGTTGCATACTAGGCTTGGTGATTTAACGCCAATCGACTATGAAAAATTACAAAGTCAGGTGTCCTATTGGGCTTGACCAGAATAGAATATGGCGCACTTGGCATCCCTTGGAACAGGCCAACGCATTAGCGCAGCCGACTTTAGAAACGCAAAAGATATTGGCATAGCTCGCGTTAAAACATCAAAAAAGGCAAGTCTCACAACAGAAAAAGAGCCAGAAAAAAGGCATGGCAAGTACAATGCAAAAAAAACAGAGGTTAACGGAATAATGTTTGACTCCAAACTAGAATCAAAACGCTATGTCTCCTTGAGTCTTGAATTAAGAGCCGGACTTATCCAAGACCTACAATTGCAAGTGCCGTACCCTATCGAGATCAATAACGTGCTTGTTTGTAAATATGTTGCTGACTTTGTTTATAAACGTGATGGTGTGACTGTTGTAGAAGACTCAAAAGGTACGCTTACGCCTGAATACAAACTTTAAAAGAAACTTATGCTTGCCGTGCATGGCATCGAGATCTTAGAAACGAAAACCAAGAACGGTTAGCTTTTTTTGGGTACAAAAAAGCCTAGCTCAATTAAATCAATGAGCTAGGCTTTTTATTTACGTTTTACTTATTATTTCGCACTTGAAGTCAAAAAGACTGGCGCAGTTTCGCTCACGTCTTCATCTGACGCAAAGCTAAGGCTATCTGTATTATCAACAGCGATAGTGAAACCTGCAATCTTAGCAGTATCTAAAAATGCCTTGTTATACGCCAGAGCGCCACTTGCGACAAACTCTTTTGTCATAGCGCCAGAAGTAAAATCAACAGCAGCCATGATACTTAAACGCTCGTCAGCTCCAGCAGGGTATTGAGCAACAGCAACATCATTCTGCTCTAATTCCGCAGTATCTTTAAATCCAGACCACTCAGCAGGAAGAACAACAGGAATAGTCGCATTCGCATGAGTCACTTGATACGTGTCGTGTGCGTATCGACTTGCACCGTCAACGTATAACAACTCATTAAATAACAGAACATGGTCAAACGTTGGTGCGTCAAAAGTAACAACACCCGTGTCGTTATCACGGCTCATGTTTGAGATCATATCATCATCAAGGAATTCAACCGAGAAAGCGCCAGTATCACCTTCTTTTGTCGCTGTACGTGCTTGCCATACTTCCGTACCGACACTTTGCAACTTAACTGTTGTGATGGCGAGTTGGTCATAATCCGCACCATCCGGTTCATAGATAGCGCTATTGTCGATCACGCTCCCACCGTCAACCCAAGATAAAGAACCACCTTTAAGGAAGCGATACTCTAATGTTTTAGCAACAATGCCGTCACCATTAGTTAGGTCAGTTTGTTTCATGCCGTCATTTAAAAGGATATTATTTCCTTGCTCATTATCCATACCCTCAGCAGCAGTTGTAGCAGTAGAACCCCACTTGCTTGAACTATCAACTTGGTTGTAATTTAGCGAAAGAGCAATACCATAATCACCACCGCCCTCGCCTACAATCTCAGCAGGAACACCAATTGGCTCAGCAATGGCGACACTAGGGAAATCAGTGGCACTGTTATCAACTGTAAAGCTGTCACTATTTCGACCACTCAC
Source organism: Vibrio sp. S11_S32 (assembly GCF_014694465.1). Lineage (NCBI taxonomy): Bacteria > Pseudomonadati > Pseudomonadota > Gammaproteobacteria > Vibrionales > Vibrionaceae > Vibrio > Vibrio sp. S11_S32. Next base: position 1,722 of record NZ_JAAUWS010000024.1, read on the forward strand.
ACAACCCGTTGCTGATACATCGCCAGTGTATGTATCACCATCAATAACAAAGTAACCATTCTTATAAAATGCTTCTTTTTGGATAGAAACGTAATCAGCACCAGTATCATCAACAGAAGCATCGCTATTGCTCCAAGTACGAACCGTTAAGAAACCGTGTTGAGGAATATCGCTAGCTTTAACTTTACCATCGCTACCAACCGATGCTTTTACCGGATTTGTACCGTCAGCGTCATTAATGTAAACATCTGCATTTGACGCAGGGCAAAGTTTGGTCATTGCAGTGCTTTCGTCACGAACCATAATAGTGATCGTATCTGCACCAGCACCATCTAAGCCATCGAAAGCATAATCAGGGATCACGTCGCCGCCGCCATTGTCGCCGCCACCGCCATTATCGTCACCACCACCACTACCACAACCTGCTAACAATACAGCCATAATTGCCGCTACTAAGTATTTACGTTTCATATCGTTTCCTAAAATGTTATCTAAAGGTGTTTGCCTTTTTTTTAAAGGCTTAAGGCGAAATGTCGAGGTTTATTCAATGGCTATTTTATATCAACGGCCAGAGTGAAATCCGTACAAAATAAAGTGTTTTATCTTATTTGGCAACAAAAAGGGATTCATCCTTAGACATAGCCAGCGTAAAATACTTTATTTGCTTCTAGTTGCTTTGTTTTTGCCTATTTACACTACAAGCAATTAACACATTAAAGGTTTTGCCTGTAAGTTACTTTTTTCTTTTTCCTTTTCGGCTTTATGTTCTCAACCGATAAAGAGATTATTTTCAGCACCTGTTAACGAGAAATGGCATCACATCATCAATGAGCAGCGTTGGAGCTTGTTTAGACAATGCTGTCGTCGAACGGTTCTTCGGTAGCTTGAAAAATGAATGGCTACTCAATGTGGTTTATTTAACGCGTGATGCAATGAAAGAAGATGTTGAAGAATATATCCGGTATTACAACCATGAAAGGTTGCATACTACACTTGGTGATTTAACGCCAATCGACTATGAAAAATTACAAAGTCAGGTGTCCTATTGGGCTTGACCAGAATAATCCAGCCAATCACATCCAAACAGACGCGAATAGCAAGGTTTAGGTGAGATTATTCAGGGTTCGGTCAGGCTTGAAGTGCGACGATTAAGCGGCATGCAGCAATAGCATGAGAATCGAATCGAATGGGTTCGCGTCATTACCACATAAAGATTGGCAATGATCGAATGGAGGCGTGTAAAGCTGATTTTTAAAATGGGTGTTAGTGTGTTCAATGTTGGGCTTCCCTAAAAAATGCGGCCTTATATTCCAGCATTTGTATCCCGTCTATTGATAATCATTTATCAATACCTACTCATACGTAATGGCACAATCAGCATGAATGTCCTTACGCGTATCCCCCAAGAATGCTCGAGATTAAAGCGAAAATAGCATAGTTATTATTTAGTTAATAATAAAAACAAAAGCCGTTGATAACGATATTATCAGCGGCTTTAATTTTATAGTACTAAGTGATTGATTATTTTAGTGAATATAAAGAGAGGGAACTGGTCGCACCATTAATAATACCAGTTCCATTTAATATTTGATCAATGTGAATACGCCGAAAAGACGCTGCTCCGTCCTTGGTCGCTTGAGAAAAAGCTATCCATGGCCTTTGATACTTTTCTTTATACTCAATTTTAACGATCATTAAATTTATGGCGTTGGTATAACTAGGGCAGACCCAATCAGATTATAGCTATCTTAAAGTGAGCTCGCTTAGAGATAGCTAGCCTAAAGATAGATAGCTTTAAACATACATCGCTTGAATTTCGTTGGCATACGCTTGGTAAATATTTTTACGGCGTAATTTTAAGGTTGGGGTTATCAAACCTTGCTCAATCGAAAATGGGCTTGGCAATAACGTAAATCTTTTGATTTTTTCAAACCCAGCCAACTCTTGTTGCAGTTCTTTCAAACGCTTTTCAAAATGCTCAACCACTTTGCTATTACGCAAAAGCTCAAGCGGTGATTCGTAGCGTAGTCCTTTCTCTTTTGCCCACAATTCTAAAGATTCAAAAGAAGGCACGATTAAAGCGGTAACATAGTTACGCGAGTCAGCGATCACTGCCACTTGCTCAATGAACGGACAGCAACCTACTTTACCTTCAACACGTTGCGGCGCAATGTATTTGCCATTAGAGGTTTTCATTAACTCTTTAATGCGATCGGTAATATATAAGTTACCGTTGGCATCAAACTCACCCGCATCGCCAGTTTTAAGCCAACCGTCTTGGAACGTTTCTGCGGTTTCCACTGGGCGATTATAATAGCCACGCATCACGATATCACCACGAACTAAGATCTCGTTATTTGCGCCAATCTTCACTTCAGTTTCACTTAGCACCTGACCATTAGATCCGGTAACACGATTGCCAATAGTATTACAGGTGACTGTTGCCGTGGTTTCTGTCATGCCATATCCACACAACACCGGAATATTGATCGCATGGAAAAAACCGACTACGTCTTTATCTAACGCCGCGCCACCACAAGGCATAAACTTCAAACGCCCACCGAGTACTTGTTGCAGTTTTGAAAAGATCAGCTTAGTCGCAATAACGTGTTGCACACTCAGCCAAGGATTAGCTTTAGCACGCTGTTGTTGTACCTCAAATTGACGAGCCCCCACCGATAGCGCCCAAGCAAACATTTTTTGTTGTGTCGCTGAGCCTTTTGCCACTTTCGCTTGGACTGCGCTATACACTTTTTCTAAAAAGCGTGGCACTACACATAAAGTATGTGGGCGAACCTCTGCAATCGCTTCTTTGATTTTATTGGTGTCAGAAAGGTAGACATTTTTACCACCACGACACAGAACGTAAAAGCTCCACGCACGTTCAAAGACATGACTAAGCGGTAAGAAAGCGAGTGATACATCCCCTTTGGCAAACGCGAGCTTTTGATCGTGTTGGCGCATGGTTGAGGCAATATTGCGGTAATCCAGCATCACACCTTTAGGATCACCAGTGGTACCGGAAGTATAAATAAGCGTAAGCAGATCATCTAAATTAGCATCTGATAAACGTTGTTGTAGTTCAATCTCACAATCAACGTCAACCACCATAGTGTCACTGATCAGCGTATCGAAATGGTGATGACAGTGTGTATTTAATAATTCCACACTTGGATCAAACACCACAATATGGGCAATACTATTACTGTGTGCTTGTAAATTACACGCCACTTTGTATTGTTCGGTGTTATCCACAAACAAGACTTTTACCTGTGCATCATTGATTATATAGCGAGCTTGCTCTGACGTACTGGTTGGATAAATCGGCACCACCACAGCGCGCGCTTTCAAACAAGCGATGTCCGCACAAGCCCATTGTGGTTTGTTATCGGATAAAATGGCGCAGGTATCTTGTACCCCTACCCCAAAATGGATCAGAACTTGCGCTATTTTTTGTGAGATGGTATCAAATTGAGTCCATGATACTTGATGCCAAGGCGCGGCGGTTTCAAATCCTTCCAGAGCGATTGTATCCTGTAAAGCATCGCTTTGTAGACGTAAAGAACCAATGAGATGATATTGTTCTAATGACATGTTGTGTTTACCTAATTATAAAAACTGGACTCATAAACAGATTTGAGCTTACAAGTGTTTCTTTTTTTGCGTATTCTATCTTATACCCTCTAAAATGCTACGATTTTTAGCTTACAGTTGTAAGTTTTTGCTTCAGATTTGTTCTGCGTCATGTTTCAAAGACATGACTTTATTTTAGTCGCTAAACGAATTTTAGGTATAAAAAAACCCCGCATAATTGCGAGGTTGTTAAATTCATATCAAAACGATTTATACCCTAAGCGCTTAATCGTCTTTTTCACCGGCTAATAAATCACCTTTCGCCGCTTTTAAATATTGGATCATCGACCAGTAAGTTAACGCTGTGGCGATATATAACGCGGCATAACCAACCCACACCATCCAATCATCGTAACGCCAAATTAATACCCATAACGCAAACATTTGACTCAGAGTTTTCCATTTACCAATCCAAGAGACCGCGACACTGGCACGTTTACCAATTTCAGCCATCCACTCACGCAATGCCGAAATAATAATTTCTCGCGCGATCATTGTTGCTGCAGGAATCGTGATCCAAATCGTATGGTAATGCTCAACGATTAGAATTAATGCTACCGCCACCATAAGTTTATCGGCAACAGGATCTAAAAATGCGCCAAAGCGAGAAGTCTGGCCTAATTTACGCGCTAACAGCCCATCGAGCCAGTCGGTAAATCCTGCAACCCAAAATACCATTGCGGCAGCAAAAGGCGCCCAAGTATAAGGAAGATAGAAAATAACGACAAAAACTGGGATCAGCGCCAATCGAAGTAAAGTCAAAATATTCGGTATAGTAAATCGCATAATTACGGGCTCTTGGTGAGTGCTGCTCAATGTTGCGTTAAAAACATTATTGTTTCAATGCTTGATGAATGATTTCTGCTAAAGATTTACTGATCCCTGGCACTTTGGTTAGTTCTTCGACAGTTGCACGCTTTAATTCTTGAATTCCACCCATGCTTTTTAATAAAGCTTGCCGACGTTTAGGACCCACCCCTTCAATTCCCTCTAAGGTACTGGTTCTTCTTGCTTTACCACGCTTGGCTCGATGACCACTAATAGCATGGTTATGACTTTCATCACGAATATGCTGAATTAAGTGTAATGCCGGTGCATCGCTAGGTAGATTGAACTCTTCACCATTGGTTTTGATTAAAGTTTCGAGCCCAGGTTTACGAGTTACCCCTTTGGCAATGCCTATCAATTCAGGTCGTTTAGGCCAATCTTTCCAGTATTTTCGCAAGATTTCATGCGCGCGATTTAGCTGCCCTTTACCACCATCAATAAAAATAATATCGGGAATTTTTTCAGCATACTGTTCATCGGTATATTGCTGTTTTGAATAACGTCGGTCCAGCACTTGCGCCATCGCCGCGTAATCATCCCCCCCCGTAATACCTTCAATATTATAACGTCGATAATCTTGCTTAACCGGTCCTTCTCGATTAAACACCACACACGAGGCAATGGTACTCTCTCCCATGGTATGGCTAATATCAAAGCATTCCATTCGTTCAATCCGTTGCAGCTTAAATTCTAACTCTAATGCTTTAACTCTTTGATTGACCGTCATCTTGTGGCTAATTTTTGCGGTTAGCGCACTCAATGCATTGGTATTGGATAAACGCAAATAACGCTCTCGCATACCACGAGGTTTGGTATGAAATTGAACTTTATGCCCCGACAGTTGTGCCAATGCCTCTTGCAGGCTGGAGGATCCATCAAATACGTTGTCATCAAATAAATCCCCATTCATAGTGATTCGGTTAGGAATGCTTGAGGCTTCGTTATGACTTAAATAATACTGATTTAAAAAGCTTGAAAACACTTCTTTATCATCGGTATTGGCTGGAATTTTAGGGAAATGACTTCGACTTCCCAGGATCTTTCCTTGTCTTATCATCAATAAATGAATACACGCCAAACCATTTTCTTTGGCAAATCCAATCACATCCATATCATCCAGTGAATCATCTGACACAGATTGCTGCTCTTGCACCCGACGAATGGCCTGAATTTGATCGCGATACTTAGCCGCCTGTTCAAACGCCAATCCTTGGCTGGCTTGTTCCATTTTTGCTATCAAAGCGTTCAGAACCTGATCGTCCTTTCCTTGCAAAAAGAGACGCACATAATGCACGCTTTCGGCATACTCTTCATCGCTTACTAAGCCTTTGACGCACGGCGCTGAGCAACGCTCAATTTGATACATCAAACACGGTCTGGTTCGGTTAGCATACACACTGTCTTCGCACTGACGCACCGGAATAATTCTTTGCAACAAATGCAAGGTTTCACGCACCGCACCAGCTTCAGGGTAAGGACCAAAGTATTCCCCTTTACGCCGCTTTACGCCGCGATGATACGCCAACCTTGGGTGTTTATGTTTTGAGATCAGAATATAGGGATACGATTTATCATCACGCAGTAAAACATTGTATTTAGGTAGGTATTGCTTGATGTAATTGTGTTCGAGGATCAAGGCTTCGGTTTCAGTATGAGTGACCGTCACATCAATTTTTTGGATATGCGAAACCAGCGCCTTGGTTTTCTCGTTATCTACGTTTTTACGAAAATAACTCGACAGGCGCTTGTTTAAATTTTTGGCTTTACCAACATAGATAACATCATCCATGGCGTTATACATACGATAAACGCCAGGTTGTTGTGAAACGGTTGATAAAAAAGCAGCAGAATCAAAATCTGCCAAAGGCACATCCATAGACTCTACAACGTCTCAGTTGTGATCATGCCATAACGAATTGCAAGGTGGGTCAGTTCAACATCCCCACCAATATCCAACTTGCTGAATAATCGATAACGATAACTGTTGACCGTTTTCGGACTCAAATTTAATTGCTCCGAAATATCGGTTACCTTCTCACCTTTGGTGATCATTAGCATGATCTGCAATTCACGCTCTGATAACTCTTTAAAAGGGTTATCCGAGGGTGCAGAAAATTGACTTAACGCCATTTGTTGCGCGATCTCTGGTGAAATATAGCGTTGACCACTATTGACCATGCGGATCGCATTCACCATTTCATCGGGCCCTGCGCCTTTGGTTAAATAACCAGAACCGCCTGCCTCCATTACTTTGGTTGGAAATGGGTTTTCGGTATGAATCGTCAAAACAATAATTTTGACATCGGGATTAAATCGTAAGATTTTTTTGGTAGCTTCCAAGCCGCCAATACCCGGCATATTCATGTCCATTAAGATAACATCCGCGTGATTAGCACGGCACCATTTTACAGACTCTTCACCACTGTTAGCTTCCCCTACTACTTTCATGCCACGGACGTCTTCAATAATACGTCGAATCCCTGTGCGAACCAGCTCGTGATCATCTACAAGAAAAACATTTATCACTCTTGTATCTCCACACTTGGATTATCGCTAATACTGTTAAGCTTAGTTGATAGGCTTAATTTTTATAGCATTCTACCTTAGTTAGTTAAAAACATGACCATAAATCTAATGATCAACGTCAATTTTTAAGGAAATTATAATGAAAAAACTTAATTTCTTTAACATACTGTATTAAATGACTTTATTTAAGCCAATAACCTTATAAAGAAAATGGTTTAACTAACGAATTGTTGGTTATTATACATTTGTATTATTAATGATTTTATCCATAATGCAAATAAAAAACCGTCAAACGCCGGAATAATGATATAGCCCAATTCATTGACGTTATCGTAAGCGCTTGCTATCCCAACCACAATTACCACTCCATAGTTATGCTAAATCATTAAATCTGAACTTTCTGGAACTGATTGAGGTTTATTAAAGCATCTTAGATTTATAAAGCACCTAAGAACGATAAAGCTCCTAAGATTTATAAAGCATCTTTTGTTATTCTAACTCCAATTCATTCACACTCTCTTTGGATAAAGCAGTGTCATCATCGATCCAACAGGGTTTTATCTTATCTCGACAAGCCCGAGATGTGCGTTCGTCTTTTCAGATTAATCACAGCCATTCTATGCAGACTTCTGATCAGCTCAGCCATAATAAAACCCTTATCGAAATTTGGCTGGCTACCGACTCGGGTCCTGTTCAGTTACTCATCCAAGACCAACAAGTTGTGTTTTTTATTACCAAGCAAGATCAAATAAAGGCTGAGCAACTTATCGCGGATGCCTTTGGAGAGCAAACTCCCATTCAGATGAAAAGCGTGCCACTCAAAACCTTTGAACAAAACGCGGTGCTTGCCTGTTACACGCCGAATAATCAAATATCCTATCAAGCAAAACAACTTTTTAATCAGCACGGCATTATTACCTTTGAAGATGACATTCGCTTAACCGACCGCTATTTAATGGAGCGCTTTATCCGAGGCGGAGTGCAATTTATCGGTGATCGCACCCAAAAGCAGGGTTATCAAAGCGTCAGGCAAGCAAAATGTAAACCGAGTGATTACAAACCTAATTTAAGCGTGGTTTCACTCGATATTGAATGCTCCGAAAAAGGTATTTTGTATTCTGTTGGGCTTGATTCAACACTAGACAGTCGCGTGATCATGATTGGTGAGGCCCCTAATCCCCTAGCTCCCATCCAGAAAAAAAATGAAGAGCTGCACATTGAATGGGTAGCAAATGAATTAGCATTACTTAAAGCGTTAATCCAATGGTTTCGCACTTTTGATCCCGATATTATTATTGGCTGGAATGTTATCGACTTTGATTTTCGCTTACTCGATAAACGTGCCAAATGGCATAAGCTACCGTTAGCGATCGCACGGGGTAGTCAAAACCTCTATTTCAGGCAATCAAAAACCACCCAGCAAGGCTTTGTGTCTATCCCTGGTCGAGTGGTATTAGATGGTATTGATACGTTAAAAACCGCGACTTATCATTTTAATTCTTGGACATTAGAGTCGGTTTCACAACAGTTACTTGGTGAAGGCAAAATCATTCATGATCCGTTTAATCGTATGGATGAAATTAATCGTCAATTTCGTGAAGATAAACACTCCCTTGCCCGTTATAACTTGCAAGATTGCCGCCTAGTGACGCGAATTTTCGACCAAACGCATCTGCTCCAATTTGCGATTGAACGTACTCAGTTAACTGGAGTGGAGCTTGATCGTATTGGCGGTTCGGTGGCCGCTTTTACCAATCTCTACCTGCCTCAATTGCATCGCGCTGGCTACATTGCGCCTAATCTTCAATCGGAGAATTGGCTTGCTAGTCCCGGTGGCTATGTGATGGATTCCGATCCCGGTTTGTATCACTCGGTATTAGTGTTGGATTTTAAATCGCTCTACCCTGCTATTATTCGCACTTTTCTTATTGACCCACTTGGTTTAGTCGAGGGCTTACAACAGTCGATCGGAAAACAAGATGATCAAGCGGTCGCGGGATTTAGAGGTGGACAATTTCATCGCGACAAGCATTTTCTACCCAAGATGATCGAACAATTATGGCAAGCAAGAGATGTCGCCAAGCGCAATAAAGAAGCGGCATTTTCTCAAGCCATCAAAATTATTATGAATTCATTTTATGGCGTACTGGGCTCGTCTGGTTGTCGATTTTTTGATACTCGCCTTGCATCATCAATTACCATGCGTGGACATGAAATCATGAAGCAAACTCGGGTGTTAATTGAAGCGCAAGGTTATCAAGTTATTTACGGTGATACTGACTCCCTATTTGTGTCTTTAATCGAGCCACATACCCCAGACAAAGCCGATAAAATTGGTCATCACTTAGTGACAACAATTAACCATTGGTGGCAGCAACACATACAAGAAGAATTTCATTTAACCTCGGCGTTAGAGTTAGAATACGAGACCCATTATCAGCGCTTTTTAATGCCGACGATTCGCGGCGCTGAAACCGGTTCTAAAAAGCGTTATTGCGGTATGATTGTCGAGCAAGGCGTTGAAAAAATGGTGTTTAAAGGGCTTGAAAGCGCTCGTACAGATTGGACAGCGTTGTCACACCATTTTCAACAAACCCTATATAACATGGTGTTTCATGATAAAGATCCACAAAGTTTTATTCGTCAATATGTTGACGATACCTTAGCCGGAAAATTTGATGATGATTTGGTCTACCAAAAGCGTTTACGCCGTAAGTTAAACGAGTATTTAAAAAACATTCCGCCTCAAGTTCGCGCCGCCAAACTCGCCGATGATCACAATGCTCGATTAGGTCGTCCACTGCAGTACCAAAACAAAGGGCGTATTCAGTATCTCTTTACCATAAACGGACCGGAACCTAAAGATTACTTACACAGTCCAATTGACTACCAACATTATATTGATAAGCAATTAAAACCGGTCGCCGATGCTATTTTGCCTTTTATTGGATTAGACTTTGAATCGGTCATCGCGCCACAAATTGATTTATTTTGAGGCCCTTTTACTGTCTACCGCCACTTTTCTTTGTCGTTCGGTGCAGATCGTGATATTTTCTGCTCGTCATTTACAATTCATCGCGGTAAGACACTATATTGATATCAATGCAGTAACCATAATATCAATGCCGTGACCAAGCGATGCTTAAAAAATTTATTAGGAAACACTCATGCCTAAAGCCAGTGAAATTAAAAAAAATGCCGTTGTTGAAGTGAACGGTCAAGTTTACTCTGTTCGTGAAGTTAGCAAATTAACCCCAAGTGGTCGTGCTGGCGCGAGCTTGTATCGCATGCGCATGTACAACATCGCTACCGGTGCTAAAGCTGACGAAAGCTACAAAGCCGACGAAATCCTGACTTTGGCTGATTTTAGCCGTCGCAGCGTGATGTTTTCGTACATCGATGGTGCTGAATATGTCTTCATGGATAACGAAGATTACACCCCTTACCACTTCAACAAAGAAACTATTGAAGATGAGATTTTATTCTTCAATGAAGATACCCAAGGCCTAAGCGTGTTAATCGTCAATGACAAGCCAATTGGCATTGAATTACCGACCAGTGTTGATCTTGTGATCGTTGAAACCTCACCATCAATTAAAGGTGCATCGGCCAGTGCTCGTACTAAGCCTGCCACTTTAACGACTGGTTTAGTGGTTCAAGTACCTGAATATATTGCTAATGAAGAAAAAATCAAAATCAACACTTCTGAGCGTAAGTTCATGAGCCGTGCAGATTAACAACACATATTCACTTTTAAAAATATTAGGAAATTATGACTGATTTAATCTCTCTTGATGATGCCATCGATGTTGCGTATGACATTTTTCTTGAAATGGCACCCGATAGCTTAGATGCTGTCGATGTGATTTTATTCACCGCTCAATTTGAAGATCGCGGCGCAGCAGAAGCGGTTGAGACTGGCGATGATTGGTCACAACATGTTGGTTTTGAGGTGGATAAGGAAACGTACGCAGAAGTGAAAATTGGTTTAGTCAATGAAGCCGATGACACACTTGATGATGTCTTTGCTCGTATGTTGATCAGCCGTGATCCTGACAATAAGTTTTGTCATATTCTTTGGAAGCGTGATTAAGTTTTTGTAAGAGGGATAACTTATACCCATTCCATTGAATCTTTGATACATTTGGTATTGCCTTCAAACTAAAACCTCCAAATAGCAAAATGCCGAACTCGCTTTAACAGTGAGTTCGGCATTTTTTATGTTTTCAATCTATACCCATCTTACTTGGGTAGATTAAATTCTTGTTCTGCCCTTTGGCTTAGGCAAACCGTTATTCACACGGCGTTGCTTCGGCTTTCCATCGCGCCCGCCGACGGCCTCACCATTGTTTGCTTTATTGGTGGTGGTGCCTTTTGTAGCAACGTTACCGCGCGTGGTTGAACGGCTACGACCTTTAGTAGTCGTAGTGGCTCTTTCTTCATGGCGTTTAACCGCACGACGAATTTTTTGCCCACGCGAACGATCACGTTTACGCGAACCTGCCATTGGATCAATCAAAGTTTCACGCTCTGGTTTTAAGTCTACCATTTCACGCAAGTAGTTCACTTCTTTCAGTTCAAGCTCAATCCAACCACCACGAGGGAGTGATTTTTCAAGATAGATTTCACCATAGCGAACACGTTTCAGACGGCTAACCGTTACCCCTTGAGATTCCCATAAACGGCGAACTTCACGGTTACGACCTTCGGTGATCATGACATAAAACGTATGGTTCATGCCTTCGCCACCCGCATGCACAACGTCTTCAAAACGTGCCATGCCATCTTCAAGTTCAACACCGCGCGTCACGTTGCGAACCATTTCTTCGGTCACTTCACCAAAAACACGCACCAAATATTCACGCTCAACTTCACGGCTTGGGTGCATTAAACGGTTGGCTAATTCACCATCGGTGGTAAAGAGTAATAGACCACCGGTGTTAGCATCTAGACGACCCACCGATACCCAGCGCGAGTCTTTAATTTTTGGTAAGCGATCAAATACGGTACGGCGACCTTCAGGATCGCTACGCGTACACAACTCACCTTCGGGCTTGTTGTACGCTAATACGCGGCAGATCACTTCTTCCGATTCTTTTACCGATACTTTATGGCCATCGATACGGATAAGGGCATTTTCATCTTCTAGGCGATCGCCCAGTTTTGCCACTTGACCATTAAGACTCACACGACCAGCTTGGATCATCGCTTCTAATTCACGACGAGAACCATGCCCTGCACGGGCTAAGATTTTCTGTAATTTTTCGTTCATGGGTTAACCTTTTGTTTGTCGACTTCACAGCCGTCTTTTATTGTTCTCATGATGAATTAACCATACAAAACAATAAATTAAAAATAATTTAGCTTTTCATCCGTCTTTAAGCTTCCATCATGGATTGCTCAAGCGCTAAGAAAAGGCAGCAGAGTATACATCAAACCCTACTGAGATAGAATAATTTTCCACCACGTGGACATCATTATCATTACCTTCTGTCACTATTTTTGTTAACCTCATCGCTTCCCTCACAACTTAATTAATAATTATGACGATTGAACATTTCGATGCTATTTATCAACGAGCCGCAGAACGTAAAGGTGGAGAACAACAATTAGAGTTGTTGGTGAGTAAACCCCTTTCTCAAGCAGAGTTACAACACATCACCGACGATCGTTGGCTGGCTGCTTTTACCATGAAGGTGTTTCAATGTGGTATTTCGTGGCAGGTAGTCAGAAAAAAATGGCCTAATTTCGAAAGCTTATTCTTTAACTTCAAGCTTGAACCGTTAATGATGCTACCCGAAGAAATATGGGAACAAAAAGCACAAGATCCGAGTATTATTCGTCATCTTACCAAAGTAAAATCCATTCCAAAAAATGCGCAAATGATTCATTCTGCTCAGTTTGAATTTACGTCGTTCTCTCACATGGTTGCCCATTGGCCAACGGATAATATTATCGGTTTATGGCAGTATTTGAAAAAACACGGAAATCGATTAGGTGGTAATACTGGCCCTTATACTTTACGTCAAATGGGCGTTGATACCTTTATTTTATCGTCCGATGTTGAATCTCACTTAAGGAATATTGGTGTGATTGATAGCGCTCGAGGAACAAAACGTGCCATGCAAGCAGCACAAAAAGCGTTTAACCATTGGCAACAACAATCAGGTCGTAGCCTTTCCGAAATTAGCCAAATTATCGCTTATAGCTGTGGTGATAATCAGGTGCTGTAAATCGCCGATAGAAATCAACATTAAAAAGCCTCACCGTATAAAAAATACGATGAGGCTTATATAATTAAGTGACCACGACAGGTAACTGATGAATCACTCAAACGGTGAAGGATCCCCTGCACCGCGTCTTACTACCACCATTTCATCTTCACTAAAATCAATGACTGTGGTTGGTTGCTCGCCTAAGAAACCGCCGTTCATGATTAAATCTACCGAATGTTCCAGCTTATCGCGGATATCCTCTGGGTCGGATTCGGCGTAATCGTTGCCCGGTAAAATCAGAGTGGTCGACATTAACGGTTCGCCCAATGCTTCGAGTAGATCCAAGGCGATTTTATTGTCTGGCACACGAATACCAATGGTTTTACGTTTGGCGTTCATTAAGCGACGTGGCACTTCTTTCGTGCCTTTAAAGATAAAGGTATAAGCGCCAGGAGTATTGCTTTTCAATAAACGGAAAGCGCTATTATCAATACGGGCATATAAAGAGAGTTCCGATAAATCGCGGCACAATAAAGTAAAGTTGTGTTTATCATCAATTTTACGAATGCGACAAAGGCGTTCTAGTGCGTTTTTGTTTTCAAGTTGACAGCCTAGCGCATATCCAGAATCGGTCGGATAAACGATAACGCCGCCATTACGGATGATCGCAACCGCTTGTGTGATCAAGCGTGCTTGCGGATTGTCTGGGTGTAAATAAAAAAACTGGCTCATTGTTATTCCTTGAGTCTGTGACGGGCAAGTATTCGCTTAATTAATCTTATCTTCTGGTGTCGAATAGCTACCGGTTAACGGTATATGTGCGATTGCTTGCCAATCCTTCCACACGGGTTCAACCCCGGCGGGTAACCATAAATTTCGGCCCAATTCCATCCACGGGGAAGGATAATGAAAGTCCGAACCTTGTGATGCTAATAAGTTGTATTGTATCGCATAATCCGCCAGCGTGCGTCGTTCTTGTGGCGCTTGTTGTGGTTGAGCAACTTCCATTGCATCACCACCTGCTTCAACGAATGCGGCAATTAAACGCTTCATCCATTTGGCTGTCAATTGATAACGGCCTGGATGCGCTAAAACTGCCTCGCCTCCTGCGGCATGAATCGCATTAACCGCATCGATCATGGTGCACCACGATGGCGGCACATAACCGGGATTATTACGGGTTAAATATTTTTTGAACACCATCTGCATGGTTTTCGCGTAACCATTATCCACCAGCCATTTAGCAAAGTGAGAACGCGTAATTGAGGCCTCACCCGCAATGGCTTGGACTTCTTCTAATACTCCCTCACGCGTGTGTTTGGCTAGGCGCTCTGCCATCAACTCGGAACGATCAATTCGACGTTGTTTTTGTTCGGCAATAAGCTGCTTTAATTCAGCGTTTTCAATATCAATATTCAAACCCACAATATGGATATCTTTATTTTGCCAAACGGTCGAGATCTCTATGCCATTGATTAAATGAACTGGCAAAGATTGCTCGTTGATATAGCGTTTCGCTTGGTCTATCGCATCGATGCTGTCGTGGTCGGTGATGGCAAATACATCAATATTAAATTCGACGGCACGATCGATCAATTGCGTTGGAGAAAAACGCCCATCGGAACATGTGGTGTGGCTATGTAAATCAATACGCATTAAAGAGTCTCAATGTATACCCGTATGACTTAAAGCAACCGCTTTAAGTTATTTTGGCTATATTTTAAAAAAGGCTTGACTAAAAACCACCAAACTAGTTTACTAGTACATAAGTTTTCAAGCTAACGAATTGGGTTAGTCTTTTCAGTACAAGGAACTAGAGCTATGTTTTCATCGTTATCACAAGATTCTAACATTCATCGCAATCACAAAGAACCGCTTTGTGTGCTTTCCTTGCTCTCTCTTATTCTTAGCTGGCATGCTTGGCGCTTACTATCTTAGTTGGGGCTTGCTTTATATCGTTAGGCAATCAACCCGCTGAGAATGCGGGTTTTTTAATGCCTCTCGTGCTTTACACCAACTAAAACGATTAAATAATCACCAAAATAACGCTTTCATTTTATCTAAGTCGATTAATAGTAAAAAAGGTATTGGGGCATGATTAAGTTTATGCGACTATCGATAAATAGCAAAAATCGGTAAGCCTGTGAAAGCAAACGGAATTAAAATCAAGTAAAAGGACGTCTTATGAATAAGGCAGCACAGATCCATAATGCAATGATAAGCAAAAAGCACCCGATTGAAGTATTTCAATTAGAGACGCCTTATCTCGAAGACCCGACACAAGTGTTTAATGCTTTATGCGTCAACGCAGATCATGCGCAAGACACACAAAACAGTTTGTTATTAGAAAGCGCCGAGATCAGCTCAAAAGAGAATTTAAAAAGCTTATTATTAATTGATGCTGCGGTTCGGATCGAATGCCGTGGTCATAATGTGGTTATGACCGCCAAAACAGAAAATGGTCAGCAACTACTCAAAGCGGTAAAACAAAATATTAATCAAGCCAATAACGTATTAACTAAGGCTTGTGAGTCACAGCTCGAACTTACTTTTTCGACCTTAAATGAATTACTGGATGAAGATACGCGCTTACGTGAAGCTTCAAGCTTTGATGCGTTACGTTTAGTTCAGCATAGCTTTGATATTGAAGGCAAAGATAAACACGCAATTTTTATCGGTGGTTTATTTGCTTATGATTTAGTCGCTAACTTTGAATCATTAGGTCATGCTAGCAGCATTGATAACTGCCCTGATTATGTTTTTTATGTCGCCGAAACCTTAATGGTGTTTGATCATCAAACCCAACATTGTAGTGTGCAAGCCAGCGCCTTTGATGCTAGCCAAGTGACCAAACAACAATTGCAACACCGCCTGCAAGAAATCCGTCAACATTGCACCGATGTGCCACCATTACCGACTGCGATTAATGTTGACGATATGACGGTTAAAACCAATATCAGTGATGAGCAATTTTGCCAGATCGTGCGCGATCTTAAGCAAAATGTGATTCAAGGCGATATTTTCCAAGTGGTGCCCTCTCGCCGATTTACCTTACCTTGTCCTTCACCGTTAGCCGCTTATAAAGCGCTTAAGCAAAGTAATCCCAGCCCATATATGTTTTATATGAAAGACGAATTGTTTACTTTGTTTGGCGCCTCACCAGAAAGTGCTTTGAAGTATGATGCTGAGAGCGAACAAGTTGAAATTTACCCTATTGCCGGCACTCGTGGTCGCGGTAAAAATGCTGACGGCACGATTAACTTTGATTTAGACAGCCGCATCGAATTGGAATTGCGCAGCGATAAAAAAGAAAACGCCGAACACATGATGCTGGTTGATTTAGCGCGTAACGATGTGGCTCGAATTGCCACTGCTGGCTCTCGCCATGTGGCCGACTTATTAAAAGTGGATCGCTACAGCCATGTCATGCATTTAGTATCACGCGTGGTGGGCGAATTACGCTCAGATTTGGATGCGTTGCATGCCTATCAAGCCACAATGAACATGGGCACCTTAACGGGCGCACCTAAAATTCGCGCGATGCAGTTTATTCGTGAAGTAGAACAACAACGTCGAGGCACCTATGGCGGCGCGGTTGGTTATTTGACCGGCGAAGGCGATTTAGACACTTGTATCGTGATCCGTTCAGCTTATGTTGAAAACGGCATTGCCACGGTTCAAGCTGGCGCGGGGGTGGTGTTTGATTCCGACCCACAATCAGAAGCCGATGAAACGCGCGGGAAAGCTCAAGCTTGTATCAGTGCCATTCAAGCCGCGCACCAAGCTCAATCGAATCCACCAGCGTCTCATCAACCAGTTTCACACCCACAAAGCTCACAAGGATAAGGTGACTATTATGGCTAATATCGTATTTGTCGATAATTTTGATTCTTTCACTTATAACCTTGTCGATCAATTTCGCAGCTTAGGTCATTGCGTCACTATTTATCGTAACAACATTGCCGCTCAAACAATTGAACAGGCAATCAGCCAATTAGATAACGCGGTTGTCGTATTATCGCCAGGGCCTGGTGAGCCGAGTAAAGCCGGTTGCATGCCAGAGTTGATTCAACGATTAAAAGGCAAGGTGCCGATGATTGGAATTTGCTTAGGCCATCAAGCGATTGTCGAAGCCTATGGCGGCACAGTGGCAGGCGCGGGCGAAATCATCCATGGTAAAGTCTCAATGATGGTGCATGGTAATCACCCAACTTATCAAAATCTGCCCTCTCCCTTTGCTATTGCACGTTATCACTCATTAGTAGCAACCCATGTGAGCGAGCAATTAACCGTAACATCGGAAGTCGATGGGCTGGTAATGTCCGTGGTTGAAGAAAATCATAAAGTGTGTGGCTTTCAGTTTCACCCTGAATCGATCATGACCACTTATGGCGCAACGTTATTAGAGAACACCATTCATTGGGCGTTAGATACTCAAATGCAAGCCTAATAACGAATAACAAAAGCGCATAACGAATAGAGCCAAGAATTTAGAGTAAGGACACCACATGCAAAACATCATTAATAAACTGTACGCCCAAACGGATTTGAGCGAAAACGAAAGTCATCAATTATTCGATATCATCATTAAAGGGGATATGGATCCTATTTTACTTGGCGCGGTGTTAACCTCGCTTAAAATCAAAGGTGAGACGCCGCAAGAAATTGCCGGAGCCGCTCATGCTTTATTAGCTAATGCCTCTCCTTTTCCTACTATTGAAGGCGACTTTGCCGATATCGTCGGAACTGGCGGCGATGGTTCGAACACTTTTAATATTTCCACTACAGCCGCTTTTGTTGCCGCCGCATGTGGCGTAAAAGTCGCCAAGCACGGTAACCGTGGCGTATCGAGCAAATCCGGTTCATCTGACCTACTTGATTCGTTTGGCATTAATCTTTCAATGAGCCCAGAAGAGACCAAAGCCGCCATTGATGATATTGGGGTGGCATTTTTATTTGCTCCGCAATATCACGGCGGCGTTCGTCATGCCATGCCAGTACGCAAAGCAATGAATACGCGTACTATTTTTAACCTACTTGGCCCTTTAATTAATCCAGCTCGCCCTAATATACAATTAATGGGGGTTTACGATGAGTCATTAGTCCGCCCAATCGCCAAAACGTTAGCCCAGATGGGACTAAAACGTGCCGCTGTGGTGCATGGTAGTGGATTAGATGAAGTCGCGATCCACGGCTCAACCTTGGTGAATGAAATCGTCAATGGTGACATTATCGAATACACTTTAACCCCGCAAGATTTTGGGGTGAACACTCATCCACTTGAGGCAATTCAAGGCGGAGAGCCAGACGAAAACCGCGCCATCATCACGCAAATTCTCAATGGTGAAGGCAGCGAGGCGCAAGTGTCTGCAGTGGCAGTTAATGTCGCGCTGCTATTGCGTTTATTTGGCCAGCAAGATCTCAAAGCCAATACTCAACAAGCAATAGAGGCGATGAATTCTGGCAAAGCGTATCAACTCGTCACTCAACTTGCCGCTCGCGGTTAATCATTAAAGGAAAGGCAATGGAAACGGTACTCGCAAAAATAGTGGCTGATAAACGAATTTGGGTGGAAGAACGTAAAGCGCAGCAACCGCTCACCAGCTTCAAAGATCAACTCACACCCAGTGATCGCAGTTTTTATGACGCGCTCAATACTGGCAAAACCGAGTTTATTTTAGAATGTAAAAAAGCCTCGCCATCAAAAGGCTTGATCCGTGATGACTTTGATCTCGATTACATTGCTTCGGTCTATGCCAAACATGCCAGCGCTATTTCAGTTTTAACCGACAGTAAATATTTCCAAGGTGATTTTGAGTTTATTCCTCAAATTCGTAATCAAGTCACCCAACCTGTGATTTGCAAAGACTTTATGATTGATGAATACCAAGTCTACTTGGCGCGTCATTATCAGGCCGATGCCATTTTATTAATGCTGTCTGTGCTCGATGATGAAGAATATCGTCACCTTGCCAATGTCGCCACCCGCTTAAACCTTGGCTATTTAACCGAAGTCAGCAACGAAGAGGAGCTGGAGCGTGCAATTGCGCTAAATGCCCCCGTCGTTGGGATCAACAACCGCAATCTACGCGATTTATCCATCACCCTTGAGCGCACCAAAGAACTGGCACCTCGCCTGCCAAAAAGCACTATAGTGATCTCAGAATCGGGGATCCATAACCATCAACAGGTGAAAGAACTTTCTCAGTTTGCCAATGGATTTTTGATCGGCAGTTCATTAATGTCGGAAGACAACTTAGAGCTGGCAGTACGTCGAGTATTGCTGGGCGAGAATAAGGTCTGTGGTCTCACCCACCCTGATGATGCCAACGCCGCCTATCAATCAGGTAGTGTGTATGGCGGTTTGATTTTTGTTAAAAACTCCAAACGTTGTGTCGATATTGAGACTGCGCGCTTAGTCATGAGCGGCGCACCTCTTCATTATGTTGGAGTGTTTCAAAACCTCAGTAGCTATAAAACACAGCTGGTTAAAAACAAAGCTCTGCAAGGCCACAGTTTGGATGAAATCGCACAAATCGCCAATCAATTAGGTTTAGCGGCGGTGCAATTACATGGCAATGAAAGCCAAGCCGATGTAACCGAGCTTAGATCTTTATTACCTAAAAGCATTCAAATATGGAAAGCCTATGGGGTGAGTAATGCCCTGCCAACCCTCTTAACCAAACATGTTGATAAACACTTACTTGACGCGCAAGTCGGTAATCAATCTGGTGGAACAGGAAAACGCTTTGATTGGTCATTGCTCGATCAACTGGCCAGCACAGCCGCAGGGAAAACCTCTACCAGTCATCGTGCCCGTATTATGCTCGCGGGCGGACTATCGCCTGACAACATCGTTGAAGCCGGACAATTAGGCTGTATTGGATTGGATTTAAACTCAGGGGTTGAACGTGAACCTGGTAAAAAAGATCCGGTTAAAATTACCGCCGCATTTACAGCATTAAGAAATTATTAAGGAAAATACCATGCCTAAGTTAGACCCTTATTTTGGTGAATTTGGTGGTCAATATGTCCCACAAATTCTGGTTCCCGCGCTTGATCAACTAGAACAAGCTTTTATCGACTCGCAACAAGATGAAGCTTTCCAAGCAGAATTCATGGGCTTATTACAAGAATATGCCGGTCGCCCAACCGCATTAACTTTATGCCGCAACATGACCAAAGGCACCAAAACAAAACTGTATCTAAAGCGTGAAGATCTGTTGCACGGCGGCGCGCACAAAACCAACCAAGTGTTAGGTCAGGCATTATTAGCTAAACGCATGGGTAAGAAAGAAATTATTGCCGAAACCGGCGCGGGACAACATGGCGTTGCCGCAGCACTCGCTTGTGCTTTACTGGACTTAAAATGCCGCGTATACATGGGCGCTAAAGATGTTGAGCGACAAAGCCCCAATGTATTTCGCATGAAGCTGATGGGCGCGGAAGTGATCCCAGTTCATTCAGGTTCTGCCACGTTAAAAGATGCCTGTAATGAAGCGCTGCGTGACTGGTCTGCAACTTATGAAGACGCGCACTACCTACTTGGCACTGCGGCAGGCCCTCACCCATTCCCAACCATTGTGCGTGAATTCCAACGTATGATCGGCGAAGAAACCAAGAATCAAATTCTCGCTCGTGAAGGTCGTCTGCCCGATGCCGTTATTGCCTGTGTCGGCGGCGGCTCAAATGCAATCGGTATGTTTGCCGATTTCATTCCCGATACCGAAGTGGGGTTAATTGGGGTCGAACCTGCCGGTTTAGGCATTGATACCGACCAACACGGCGCGCCATTAAAACATGGTAAAACCGGTATCTTCTTTGGTATGAAATCCCCACTAATGCAAGACAGCTTTGGTCAAATTGAAGAGTCTTATTCTGTTTCTGCTGGGCTTGATTTTCCATCAGTGGGACCACAACATGCTCATTTGAATGCGACAGGTCGGGCGCAATATGTATCCATTACCGATGATGAAGCACTCGATGCGTTCCAAAATCTCGCTTCACATGAAGGTATCATTCCTGCTTTAGAGTCCTCTCATGCATTGGCTTATGCGTTAAAAATGGCGTACGAGGATCCGGAAAAAGAACAACTGTTAGTGGTGAACTTATCCGGCCGTGGTGATAAAGATATTTTCACCGTACACAAACTATTAGAAGATAAAGGAGCGATCTAATGACAAACTCAACCACTCACACCGGTCGTTATGAAGCGTTATTTAATGCGCTCGAAGCCAAAAACCAAGGCGCGTTTGTTCCTTTTGTCACCATTGGCGATCCAAACCCTGAGCAATCCCTGGAGATTATCCATACTTTGATCCAATCAGGCGCTGATGCATTAGAGCTAGGATTTCCGTTTTCAGATCCTCTTGCCGATGGCCCAACCATTCAAGGGGCAAATATTCGCGCACTAGATTCAGGCACCACGCCAGATACTTGTTTTGAGATCATTACTCAAATTCGCCGTGAATACCCAGATATGCCAATTGGCTTATTGGTTTATGCCAACTTAGTGTTTGCCCGTGGTATTGATGACTTTTATGCTCGTTGCCAACAAGCCGGTGTTGATTCAGTGTTAATTGCCGACGTGCCAACCGGTGAGAGCGAACCATTTAATAGCGCCGCCAAAGCTCACGGCATCCACCCTATTTTTATTGCGCCACCAACCGCTAATAACACCACATTAGAGCAAGTCTCAAGCTTAGGATGCGGTTACACTTATTTGCTGTCTCGCTCGGGTGTGACTGGGGCCGAAACCAAAGCCAATATGCCAGTACATGCCTTGCTTGAACGCTTAAATCAATTTAATGCTCCTCCTGCATTATTAGGATTTGGTATTTCAGAGCCGGCCCAAGTACACCAAGCGATCACCGCTGGCGCAGCAGGCGCAATTTCAGGCTCTGCAGTAGTGAAAATCATTGAGGCTAATAAAGATAACCCGCAACAGATGCTAGATAAACTGGCCACATTTGTCTCTGGCATGAAAGCGGCGACACTAAAATAAAGACACAAGTTAGCAACGAGTGTTGAATATTTAAACAAAGGGAGCAGTTTTGCTCCTTTTTTGTCGCAAAATATCTCTAAACAGTTTCTATTCTAATGAAAATGATTAGACTGACCCCATCATTGACAAACTAATTAAAGAACGCATGAAGCAAATTATTGATTTTATTCCACTGGTTATTTTCTTTTTCTTGTACAAAAGCTATGACATTTATGTGGCGACTGGAGCACTCATCGTTGCCACGGCTGTGCAAGTTGCTGTGACTTACTTTGTGTATAAAAAAGTAGAGAAAATGCAAATCATCACCTTTTTGATGGTGGCAATTTTTGGCGGTATGACACTGTTTTTCCACGATGATAATTTCATCAAATGGAAAGTCACCATTATTTATGTTTTATTCTCAGTTGGCCTTTTAGTGTCTGATTACCTGGGCAAACCTGTGATAAAAGGCATGCTAGGTAAAGAGATCACCCTACCCGATCAAGTATGGAAACGCGTTAACCTTGCTTGGGTGGCTTTTTTTGCGGTGTGCGCGGTGATCAACATCTATGTCGCTTACCGATTACCATTAGATGTTTGGGTTAATTTCAAAGTTTTTGGACTACTCATCGCCACCTTCAGTTACACCATCTTAACTGGCGTTTATATCTACAAATATATGCCGAAAGAAAACCAAGAGAAATAATTTCTCGCTTTGGTTATAATCTGTATTATGTTAACTATCAATCGCCACTATTATGTGGCGATTTGATTATCAGAAAGCCCGATTTAGGAAAAACAAATGAGCACAACTGTTGAAACCCCTACCGGTTCAATGATTTTACGCACCCTAGCCATGCCCGCCGATACCAATGCCAATGGCGATATATTCGGTGGTTGGATCATGTCACAACTCGATTTAGCCGGTGCTATTTTAGCCAAAGAAATCGCCAATAGCCGTGTGGTGACTGTGTCGGTTTCGAGCATTACTTTTAAGCGGCCCGTAACCGTTGGTGATGTGGTGTGTTGTTATGGTGAGTGCATCAAAGTTGGCAATACCTCTTTATCTATCGCACTCGAAGTGTGGGTAAAATCGGTTAGTGTTGATGGTATTGGTGATAAAAATAAAGTATGTGAAGCCACCTTTAACTATGTTGCCATCAATGGTGAAGGCCGCCCAAGAACGGTAAAAAAATAATTTATCTCCAAATGATGCCCTATGAACATAGTACGCTATGTGATTAGGGCGAGTGAACGCAGTCAACAACGCTGTAGCTTCAAGTATGAAGGATATAATTGTGCAGCACGTGCGCATAATGTAGTCTACCAAGCGGCTTTTGTTACCAAACGGTAGCCTTATTATTTATGGCAGCGTATATTAGCCATATCTCTGATTTTTAATGAATACCTACCTATTACTTTCATGGAATGATAACTTGAAGTAAAACGGGTACATAAATAAAGGATTATGATCAATGTGGTATGTTATTTTCTCTCAAGACGTTGAAAATTCTCTTGAAAAGCGCATGAGCGTGCGCGAAAAACATTTAGCTCGCCTTAATACTTTAAAAGACGAAGGCCGACTATTAGTTGCAGGCCCGATGCCCGCTATCGATTCAGACAATCCTGGCGAAGCTGGCTTTACCGGTTCAACCGTGATTGCAGAATTTAGCTCGTTAGCCGAGGCTCAAACTTGGGCTAATAACGACCCTTATATTGATGCGGGCGTGTATGCCCACGTTACCGTTAAGCCATTCAAAAAAGTGCTGCCATAAAGAGCCTGATATGAAATTAAAAACCGTGATCCTTGCACTGCTAGCCAGTGCGACTTTATTTGGTTGTAGCTCAACTGATGAAGTATCTTTAATGGCCGATCATCGCGCCACAATCTTGGAATCGAACCTGCCTTATAAGCAAGGTCCATTGCATATCATGAGCGCTAAATCGACCGAGCATACGGTTGAACTGCTGATGATTTATAACAACACTGGCGAAATAGCACCAAGCGCTTTAGTCGATGCCAGCATTGCTTATTACTGCAGTGACAGTGAAGTACGTGCTGTGCTCGACAAAGGCGTTATTTACAAACTGGTGCTGCGCAATGAACGCGGTAAGTTAATCAGCGAACAAGAAGCAACAAAACAAGTGTGTGAGTCTTTAGACGAGGCAAAAAAATAACACTCACGATTAATTACATCTAAAAACGGCGTATTAACTTAAAGTTAGTACGCCGTTTTTGTTTTTATTGGTATTGTAACGTCATCTGTTTAATTCAAAACACTGATTACACTCTGCCTAAATTTTACTGTCAATTAACAATGGCAATCAAGGGGAGGAGCTTGATAAGTAATCTGACACATAACTCACTAACGACTAAACACTAGCGCCTTCAAACTGGCTTGTTCATCAATATCGGCGAACTCTAATGGATTAGCTAAACGTTGCTGATAGATAAGCTCTGGCGCTTCTTCTAGCATGGTATCAATTAAGAAGTCTTGTGTGACGGCTGGTGAATTGACGCAAGCAAGCACAATGCCCTGCGGTGTTAACAATGACGGTAAACGACGTAAGATTCGCTTGTAGTCTTTAGTCAATGCAAAGCTGCCTTTTTGAAAGCTAGGCGGATCAATCACAATCACATCATACGGGCCAGCTTTGGTGATTTTTCCCCATGATCTAAATATATCGTGCCCCATAAAGGTCACTTTCGATAAATCATGTTGGTTTAATCTGTGATTGTCTCGCCCACGGGTTAATGATGCGCGCGCCATATCCACATTAACAACTTTACTTGCTCCGCCTTCAATCGCTGCGACTGAAAATCCACAAGTGTATGAAAAAAGGTTGAGGACCGCTTTATCTTGCGCGCGTTGCTGTAGCCATTCACGCCCAAGACGCATATCTAAAAATAAGCCTGAATTTTGATTCTTACCCAGCTCAAGTTGATATTTTAAGCCATTCTCAATCGCGACCGGTTTTAGCTCAATATTACCTGTGATCACTTCAAATGGTGCGCCATGTTCATAGCGATGTTGTAATCCAATCCCCTGTGCGCCGATGTGTTTCCATTGCTCAGTTTGGCTTAAATGTTGTAAACCTTGCACTAGCGACTGCATAAACTCGTCATCCACCGGCTTGAATAAGTTGACAATTAATTGCGTTCCTAACCAGTCGGCAGTGAGCTGATCTAAGCCTTGCCATAAACGACCCCGTCCGTGAAAAATTCGGCGTATTTCGTTATCACAATTTGGCAATGCTTTATTAAGTTCATCAAAAAAATCAGGTAGCGCATTAACTTGCATATTCAGGTTCACTTTTTATTATGTGTATTATTTATTGGTTTTGATCACAGGCCAATCAAGCTGACACGGTTTTCCCCATGTCTTTAACGCATGTTGAACCGCCTCGCTTTGCCACTTCTCACCCATATTCTCAAGGCGATTCCATTTAGGATCGGATGGGTCACAATGTACTCCGACGATGTTGCCTTGATATTGGAATTTTAAAGCGTAAGCATGCAAATAGCCACGGTCGGCATTGCTCGATGGGGTATAAATTGGATCGCCTACAATCGATGAGCCAATTGAATTTAACGCCACTCGAATTTGATGAGTTTTACCTGTTTTGGGCTTACATAAAAAGATACGTTCGCCCGACTCTCCTGCTACCGAGAAAAATTGGGTTTGCGCAGGATTAGTTTGAGTCGTCGTTAGTTTCCAACTAGAGCGGCGTGAACGCTCCATATCACCAGAGATGAGGCCTTGTTTTTTCTTTGGTTTTTTCACCCCTATCGCAAGGTAAAATTTGGTCACCGCGCGGTCTGCAAACTTTTGAGACAACTCACTGGCTGCTTGGTGATTTTTAGCCAAGAGCAGCAATCCTGAGGTCATTTTGTCGAGTCTATGCACTAAAAAAAGAGATTGATAACCGGTTGCTTTACTGATCTCAAGCAATAGAGAAGTATCACCATCATCTTTGTGCACGCTCACATTAGGATGTTTGTTGATCACTAAAAAATCGGGGTTATCCATTACAATATCAAACATGTCACACCTAATTTGAAGGTTAAATCGTCGCTAACATTGTTGGCAGCATTAAGGAGCAAGAGTATACAACAGAATCAAAAATGCCGACATCGAAGCCGGCATTGGAAATTGAATACAATGTGCCTTACTTGTCGTCAACCTTAGTTAAAAAACCAAGACATTAAGATAAAGGCACCAAAGAAAAATGACATGATCAACGCTACAGATCCGCCACCAGCAGTATAAGGTTCTTTCATTCCCATTAACTGGAAGCTAGGTTTACGCACTCTAAGGACCATGGCGAGTGGACCCCAAATAGCCAAGAACACCAAGGTAATGCCGGCATATTCAAGCATATTTAAAAACTTATTCGAGAATAATCCCGTCACCACCAAAGGCAAAATAAAGGTTAATGCAAACACGGCGACTTTAGCAACCAAACCGCTATTTAGGTTCAGTGTTTTCGCTAGCCCTTTAATACCATCTTTATTTTGGTCAAATAAAGCCATCGACACCCCTAAAAATGAGGTTATTAATGCTAGTGCAGAAAAAATAGAAATGATGGTTTTTAGCGCGCCAGATTGACCGCCAAATGCACGGATTAACTGCGAAATATTATCAAATTGACTGATCTCAGCGGTGCCTAAATTGCCGATAATGGCAAATAACCACGTTAAATAACACACCAATGGAATAACCGAACCAAGTAAAATCATATTCCGGATTTGTTTCCCATCGGCTTCTTTGTTGTACATGACCAAAGACGGGATCACCACCATAGAGCCAAAACTGGTGAAGATGGTGGTGCTGTGTTTCACCACATCTTGCCATTGGAATACAGGAGTTTGCGCTAGATAATCTGGCTCGATATGCGTAAATAATGTCGCCACAACCGTCAATAACATGCCGATCATTAATATAAACAACACTCTATTTAGAATATCGATATAAGATTTACCGGCGATAATCACAAACGCCATCACGAAGGTAAACGCGGCATAACAAATCGGTTGAGCAACATCTAAACCCACTTCTAACAGTAAGTTATGGAATAAGTCACCAATGCCTAAAGTGTAAGCCACTAAAATACAAATCAGCAGCATATAAAAGAAGAAGTTAATGAAGTATTTACCGCCCGTTCCCAATGTCAGTTCGGCAACACTGTTCATTCCGCCATTTTGGGCCGTTTTGGTACAGGCTTCTGCCAGCAATAGAGCGCCGTAAGTGGTCCCTACAAAAATCACTGTCATTAAAATCAGACTGACTGTAAAGCCAAATTGAGCCAGCGCCATGGGGATCCCCAACATTCCTGCGCCTAATGCGGTTCCTGCAAGGATCAGAGAACTACCGAATAATTTCATATTCACAACATTGTTCCTTTAACATCAAAAGTTTACAGTTTTCACTCTGTTATTTATTTTTATATTTACACACAAATAAAGCAGTGATCTCGAAAAGTTGACTATCAGTAAAGCAGGTTACGTCACAAATTTAAAGCCAAAGCAGCATAATTTATCATTTTCTTTTAAAAACCTAGCTGAATACTGGTTAAACAACCTTAACAAACAGATTAAAACGCCACCAATTATTCATAAGAGCAATCTTTTTATACTGTTATCTTAGCTAGCTCGCCGCTTCATATTGAAATCGCTTTATGTTGAAAACCGCTTTGGGTTCGAGGGCTTTTTATTTGATATTTCAATCGAAAGCGTTCAAATCTAAATCAATTTAGTGCTAGAGTATCAGACATTGTTTTTATGATTTATATAATGCGAGTTCATGGAAAAACTTTATCAAATTCTAGCCTTAGCCGGTGTGATAAGTTATTGGTTGCTGGTAGCAGCAGTCACTATCCGAGTGGTGGTAAAACGCCGCGCGGTCAGTGTGTCTCTCGCATGGTTAATGATCATCTATATTCTGCCCTTTGTTGGGGTCATTTGTTATTTCTTATTTGGCGAACTGAATCTTGGCCGAACCCGAGCCGAACGTGCTAAACAAATGTTTGAACCTTACGGCGAATGGTTTACGCAGTTGCAACAATGCCAAGCCCACCAACCTAAATTATTAAATCTACAGCTGTCGCAGATCCATGATATTTGTACTAATCGCACTTCTATCCCTGCTCTGTGTGGTAACACTCTTTCACTGCAAGACACACCCGATAAAATTCTGCTGTCGATTATCCGCGATATTGAGGGAGCAACCGAAAGCATTCGCATCGAATTTTATATTTGGCAAAATGGTGGATTGATCGACTCGGTCAATGCTGCGTTAGTACAAGCGGCTAAACGTGGAGTTAAAATTCAAATCCTGATTGATTCTGCTGGTAGCCCTAAATTTTTCCGAAGCCATTGGTATAGCTTAATGCGAACCTCTGGTATTGATGTTCGAGAAGCGCTGGCAGTGAATGCTTTTCGTATGTTCTTCCGCCGTCTTGATTTACGCCTGCATCGAAAAATCATTACCATCGATGATCAAGTGGGTTATACCGGCTCAATGAATATGGTCGATCCAATTTACTTCAAACAAGACTCTGGCGTGGGGCAATGGATTGATGTGATGGTTCGAGTTACTGGCCCGACGGTTAATATCTTGGCCGCTATTCATGCATGGGATTGGGAAGTTGAAACGGGCGAGCGTCACTTGCCTACCTTCCCTGTTTGCACGATAGAAACCAATGGCGCTCTGCACCCTATTCAAGTAGTACCATCAGGCCCTGGTATGCCAGATCATCTCATTCAACAAGTGTTAGCGTTGGCAATAAATCAAGCGCAACATTCGGTTAGGATCACTACCCCTTATTTCGTACCAAGTGATATTTTACTGCAAGTGATCAATATGACCGCTCAGCGTGGTGTTACGGTCGAATTAATCATCCCAAAAAAGAATGACTCCTTGTTAGTTAACTGGGCCTCAAAATCGTTTTTTACCGAGTTACTCAATGCGGGAGTGAAAATCTATCAATTTGATGGTGGTTTATTGCACACCAAATCGGTGGTTATTGATCAACAATACTGCTTAATTGGTAGCGTCAATCTTGATATGCGCAGTTTATGGCTCAATTTTGAATTGACCTTAGCGGTCGATGATGATGAATTCACTAAAGAGTTATATTGGGTACAACAAACCTATATTGAACAATCTCATCTTATTGACTCAAATGAATGGCAAAAACGCAGTCTATTTCATCGAGGATTAGAACGCTTATTCTATTTATTCAATCCATTACTTTAGGGTGCTGATCTCATCAACGCTCACTCTCTTTAAAAGGAATTATGATGTCAAAAAAACTTGAAACCAAACTTGTGACAGCAGGACGCAATAAAAAATGGACACATGGCGTGGTAAATCCACCAGTACAACGCGCCTCAACGGTGGTATTTAATACGGTTGCAGAAAAAAATGCCGCCACCATAAAGCGCCAAGGCCATACATTATTTTATGGTCGCCGTGGTACCGAAACCCATTTTGCCTTTCAAGAAGCAATGGTAGACGTCGAAGGCGGCGCAGGGTGTGCACTCTACCCTTGTGGCGCAGCAGCGATCACCAATACTATCCTAGCCTTTGTTGAGCATGGCGATCATATCTTAATGGTCGATACTTGTTACGAACCAACGCGTGATTTTTGTAATATTATCCTCAAAAAAATGGGCATCGAAACCACTTATTACGATCCGATGATTGGTGAAGGCATTCGCGAACTCATTCGTCCGAATACCAAAATCTTATTCACTGAATCTCCTGGCTCTTACACCATGGAAGTGCAAGATATTCCTACCCTATCTAAAATCGCCCATGAGCAAGATATCATTGTCATGATCGATAATACGTGGGGCGCGGGCGTTAACTTCTCTCCATTTGAGTTTGGGGTTGATATTTCTATCCAAGCGGCAACTAAATACATTGTCGGCCATTCTGATGTGATGCTCGGCACCTCTGTTGCCAACGAAAAATACTGGCCACAACTGCGCGAACAAAGCTATTTAATGGGGCAATGTATTTCACCTGATGATGCCTATACCGGCTTACGCGGATTGCGCACACTAGGGGTTCGATTAAAACAACATGATACCAATGCACTTGCAGTAGCCAAATGGTTAGAACAGCGCCCTGAAGTGGATCATCTCCGTCATCCTGCGTTTGAAACCTGCCCTGGGCATGAGTTTTATAAGCGTGACTTTACCGGGGGAAATGGTTTATTTTCTTTTGTATTAAAAACCAGCAATAAAGAAGCCACCACGGCGTTACTTGATACCGTTGAGCATTTCAGCATGGGCTATTCTTGGGGCGGGTTTGAGAGTTTAATTCTTGCCAATGAGCCAAGCACTTTCGATACCATGCGCACTGTGGCCAACCCTCATTTTACAGGCACATTAGTTCGCGTGCATATTGGATTGGAAAACGTCGAGGATTTAATTGAAGATTTAGCGCGCGGTTTAGAAGCTTATAATGCGGTGTTAAATCGTTAATTTTTTTAACTTATTTTTCATAAAAATATTATGACATAAAAATGGCGAGCGGTTTTGGAGCACTTTACAGGTCTACAAGATCATAAAATCACAAGCTCGCCATTTTAAAACTTATTTACATTTCGCATAACAAGGGCAATCGATTACGTGATCATTCACCATTCCCATTGCCTGCATATACGCATAGCAAATGGTTTCGCCCATAAATTTAAAACCACGTTTCTTTAAGAACTTGCTCATTGCTTTTGATTCTTCTGTTACCGCTGGCACTTCATCCATGCTTTTTCTGGCCGGTTGCAAAGGTTTGCCATCGACAAATTGCCATAAAGCTGCAGATAACGAACCAAACTCTTGTTGCAGCGCGATCGCGGCTCGCGCATTAGAAAACACCGAGGCAATCTTGGCTTTATGTTTGACGACATCAAAGTTTTCAATAATAAACGGAACACGTTGCTCATCGTATTGCGCCAAAGTATGAATATCAAACCCTTTAAATGCGGCGGTGTACCCTGCGCGTTTATTTAAAATTGTGCGCCAACTCAGTCCTGCTTGCGCGCCCTCTAAACAGATAAATTCAAATAGCACCGTATCGTCATAGACGGGTACGCCCCACTCTTTATCATGGTATTCACGCTCATTATCATGCTTCATTGCCCATCCGCATGTACTGTCTTGCTCTGTCATGAGTTTGCCCTATCTGCTAAATGCTAAATGCCAAAAATCTCTGACAGCTTAACTGATATCAGAGATTTTTAATTGTAGAATGATCGATAAAAATAAAAGCTTAATTTTTATAATTGGTTAAATTGTTTATTAACCTTATACGCATCGGATGTGACATACGATTCCATCTTCCTTATTTTTTCTTCGATTTGTTGATATTCACAATCGAGATCGGATAATAATTCCGATGGGACTTTCCCCGCCTGCCATGGTTTATTTTTTAGAGCGTGATCTTCTGTATCGCCTTGTTCTTGCATAGAAGCCGGTCGCTTCTCTACCATCAACCAAATACCAACATAGGCGAGTAATACCAGTAAATTTCCGCCTAACAAAAATATAGATACCGCTAGAATTCGGATCCACCACACTTCAACACTAAAATAACGCCCGATGCCTGCGCAAATACCGGCGATTTTGCCCGTGGTGGGTTCTCGATAAAAGGTTTTTTTAGTCATCAATTACCTCCAGTTTGGGGCTTCTGAATCTAAGATTTTTTCTAATGTTTTGACCCGCGCTTGCATGCCTTCGGCTTTACTCGCGAGTTGTTTTAACTGCTCAAGTTCCTCACC
Organism: Vibrio sp. S11_S32; assembly: GCF_014694465.1. NCBI lineage: Bacteria > Pseudomonadati > Pseudomonadota > Gammaproteobacteria > Vibrionales > Vibrionaceae > Vibrio > Vibrio sp. S11_S32. The sequence goes on from NZ_JAAUWS010000024.1 coordinate 33,693, forward strand.
TGACAATCCATGTCCGACTTGTCGCTTACTGCGATAATGTAAAATCAGCCATAAAGGGGCGACGAAAATCATAAATACCACTAAAGGTGTGGCAAGAAATGTCATCATGTACAGCTCCTACTCTTATAAAACTACAATCCTGCATCGTGGAAACAGGTTAAACAACACCAATCAAATAACGCTCAAATTATTCAGTGATTTTGATTGGTATCAAAAAGTAAATTAGTGCTTATCTTGCATGCTTTGCTTTAGTTTTTCTAATTCTTTTTCAATCTCATCATCGGCTTGCAGCTCTGCAAATTCTTGATCGAGGTTTTTGCCTTTTTCGCCGAGATCATAACTATCCGCTTCAGCTTCTAGTTCATCAATCTTACGCTCGTATTGTGCAAATTTAGACATCGCCTCTTCGGTTTTGCCAGTATGCAATTGCTTTTTAATATCACGGCGATGACCCGCACTTTGTTTACGGGTAATAATAGATTGCTGACGAGCACGAGTTTCCGTGATCTTAGCTTCTAATTTTGCTATCTCTGAGCTTAGCTTTTCAATTGATTCTGCCAATAGTGCTTTTTCATTTGATAAGCCTTTTAATACATCATCGATTCTTTGCTTTTCGATTAATGCGGCGCGAGCCAGATCTTCACGTTGCTTAGTGATGGCTAAACTGGCTTTCGCTTGCCAGTCTTGCGCTTGGTCTTGTAATAATAAGATGCGACGGCTGATTTCTTTATCATCGGCTAAAGATTTGGCTGAGTGAGTGCGGACTTCAACTAAAGTGTCTTCCATTTCTTGAATAATAAGGCGGATCATTTTTTCTGGATCTTCGGCCTTGTCTAACAAAGCACTGATATTAGAATTAACGATGTCGGCGAAACGTGAAAAGATTCCCATAATAACGTCCCTCTTGGCTATGCTGATTAAAAATACTAAGTTGTTGATTAAATATGCTAAATTTACTTTAAGATATATAAGTCGTTTAATTTAAGCCCTAAGTTAATGAAAGATTTTAATTCCACCTATTACCTGCTTACAATAAACAATACATAAAACATGCCAAAAAATTAATCCTTATTAAACAGACAGTTATCGTGTGCGGTTTTTTATCCTCAAAACTGATATGATGAATTTAACCAATTGTTAGTGAAATTTATCATCTTAGATGCGTAAGCGTTCACCAGCACCCTATTGACAGGGCTGGTGAACGTTAAAAACCGAATACGTTTGGGTAGGGCTGTCGATTCGTCACGGCTGTGACGATTTCGGACACAACTGACCATGCTGAGAGGCCA
>NZ_JAAUWS010000025.1:0-34577 GCF_014694465.1 Vibrio sp. S11_S32
CAACAAGAGTCAGCTGTTTGTATTGTTTCCCCATGTGGGTACCTTGGTTATTGTTTGAGAACTTCAGCCTACGAGCAGCTGGCTCTCGTGTCTATACCAAGTGTGTCGGTTATTCTGAGAATCTAGGAACTACTGTCCAAGACAGGTTTACTTTGATCGTCAGGGTGTTCGTGGTAGCAGTGAAAGCGTCCATCGACAATCGTCTGGAGCTAAGGCGCATGACGCACTAAATCAGGCTGTTATCCACGATAGCCGTAACAAGCCTTTTAGTGGCTTACTATGGTTTGCTGCTGTCGTTTTATTTGTGGCATTAATAGTTATATTACTTAAATAATAAAATAATATAATAAATTTCACTAAAACAGGCTGAGAAACGTGTTTTAAATCAAAAAAAACACCTAAGCCAATTATAACTTAGGTGTTTTTTGGGTTTTATTTTTAGGGGGTTATTGGGTTAGTCCGTACCGCTCCAACAATTTATTGAGTTCTGATTGTAATTTTTTCCCTTGCGTATCCACCAGCCCTTTAAGCTCAATTTTAAGGCTTCCATTTTTTTTAGTGATTCTACATTTACTCTTTTCTCCAATGCTATGGAATACCGGTTTTTCATTAGATTGAGTTTCTAGCTTCTGCTTGGATAGAACGGTGACAATTGCTTCTAAGAACTTTGCATTCATCTTGCTCTTAGCAGTGTCAGATTTTAGGGTTTCATTTTTGATGTATTCCAGTTCATCTTGTAAGTTATATATTTTATTACGGATATTATTCTTACTATACTCATCATGGATTGTGAGCAGTTTAGTGATCAGGTTACGCCCTAATTCACTTGGGTATGGAAAGCTATTAGTAATGAATGCTGGTATCTGACTAGCTCTAATAGCCACGCTGACTAATGATTCAGTTTCATTGAAGCGTACTGCGATACTTTTTTGGTCATATTCAGCATCCTTGATCAGCTCTGCAAACTTTTTACCCTTTTCTAAAATAGATATGCGCTTATGTACATTGGTGCTGCATGATATTTGTTTCACTACATCGACCGGAACAACGCGATCAAGTTCGTTAACAGTGAAATCTAATCCAGCAAAGTAGCAAGCTAATCGACGACGAGAACCGTTGATTATTTGGATTTTGCCTTTGTCTTTATCAAAATAGCCGATAGCTTCTTCATGCTGTTCTCCGCTCTCTTTTAGATCAGCAATCAAATCTCTAAGCGTAAACTCATTTAACCATTCCTGAATACGTTCATTTCCTTCGGCTGCCTCGGTCCTCTCTATAATTTGGTCATTGGGAATGGTAATCGTCGTATAGCCATACTTCACACCGGCTAATACCATGTGAGCAGACTTTGAATGACTTAAAGAGTTATCCAGTTCATTAACAATATCGTCTAATTCTGAATTAGAACGACCAATGCCAGCTTTTAAGTCCATTGGTTCTGAACGATTGGCAGTAGAAATCGAACTAGTGTAATCAGCAGGATTTAGTTTCTTTCTTTTTGTAGACATTAGTTTTCTTCCCAGTTTCTTTCGTTCCAGTGTGATGATAATAATGCGTCAATTTGACCTATGAAAAGGCTCATTGATTCTTGCGCGGTTACGCAAGTATTGCGCTTTCCAGCGTAAGATGATGGTGATACGTCATATAAAGTATTTAAGTCCTCACCAGTGCTTCGTATAGCCTCTGAAAGAGGTATGTATTTAGTTATTAGAGATCCACAAATAGTTTCATACCAAGTTGCAATTCGCTTTTCCACCGGTGAGCGAGAGTCGATTGCAGAAGGGACAAATTTTATAGAGCTATACCCTTTGTGACCAAGAGCGGCTAGATACCGATACAAGCTCGCTAGTTGAAAAAGGTATTTACCGGTACTGTCTCGGTCATTCTCCGACGCTTTCAGCGGTATAAGCATGTGCGTCGCCACATAATGCGCGGCAATGGATACTTCATTCAATGCTGGTGGAGTATCTATAATGAGAACATCAAAATCTTCTTCAATAGCGCAGATCAAGCGTTGAAGCGGTAAGTATGATGAATAGCCAGACTCGGATGATTCGAGTGCTTTCATTCGTGATGATAGCTCAAAATCGGTATCACTTTGGTTGGCCGGTAATATCTTTAGATTTGGATAATTCGTTGGAAGAAAAGCATTCTTAGCCGTAGCAATGAATTCATCTTCATTTTGAAAATTCATTCGTTCGGAGATCATCAAATCCCCGACGGAAGTATAATTATCGGTACGGCTGGCAACTTTAAGTCTTGGTTGCATTATTCGAGTCAGAGTACCTTGAGGATCTAAATCAATCACGCCAATGCGTAGTTCTCTTTCGCTTTCAACAGCAAGACCGGTACTGAGTAATGATGATAGAGTGGTTTTGCCTGAGCCGCCTTTGAGGTTAGAAACAACGAAAATAGCGAGTTCTTGGGATGCCGACCGTTTAAATAGAGGAAATCGTCCAATCTCACGTTTGATTTTGTTTCTATCAAGTAAGTTAACACGCCAAAGGTTATTGTATTGCGTCGGTATGTCTAGTGACTTGGTAAGCCGCTCTAATCGAGAAGATCCGGTAGTGATGTTTAGGTCGGTATAAAGTTCTGATTTGTTGTAAGTACGATATAGCTTGCCGTTCGGAGCTATATTACTTTTATCACTTTCAGTTAAATCATTTACTCGTAATGCTGAATCAGTGGTTATTTGGGATACTTTATCGAACTCATTTGCTAGAGCAGTAATGAGTTTTAGCGTTTTTTTTGCCGCTTCGTGTACCTTTTCGCTCATGGGATGCCTTTAAATATCTACGATAATTAGAATTATAGAATGTAATTAGCAAAAGGATAGCACTGATAAGAAAGTAAATTCAATTTATTTAACCACCTGTAATTCATTTTTATGGATTTTATAGTTAAAAATGAATTGACCGAGTGAGTGTTGGCGATTATAGTTTATTCAGACACAAAAAAAGGGATAAGAAGATCTGACCTTTCTTATCCCGTTCGTTTAAATAATCAATTGGGTACTGACTATGAAAACTAATGCCAATATACATCAAACGATAGCAATGAAACAAGCCGCTGGGCTAGGTATGCCAGCACTAAAGTTCGTTGGCACTGGAAAAGAGCTGAAAATCTTTCTTGAGAAGCTAAGAGAGCAATTGGATTCGATGTAAAGTCTATCCACCGTTAATACACCTTTTTTGTTAGTAACTTAAAGCCCTTTTTGGGCTTTTCCTGTATCTGAGGCAAAGAAAGTGATAATGGCATTATCAAAATAACTCAATTTCAAAGGAATTTACGTTTATGAAAGATACATCAACGAAAAAAGATAACGACATAACTACCCCAATGTATGCACACGTTCTGGGAATGGCAGATATTATTACTAAATTAAAGTACATCGAGTCAGGAGAAGCTAAAAACTTATTTGAACTGCATTCATCAAGCCAAGAGCTAGCGACGCTCATATTGATTGAGCTTGGTTTTCAAGTTGATGGGATTAATTCCCTTCATTCACAGCTCTACCAATATAATGAGAAAGTAAAAGGTTCTATCAGCGTTCCATTTCCTCCGCTTCCATTTGATAACAAGAACAACTACATGTTGGTGAAAGACGCAGTGGTTAGAGCTATTGGGGGCTATGAACGTGATACTGGGGATTTATTTAACGCATTGGTTAAACCGCTTAATAATATAGACTTTGATTTATTTCTAAGTATCTATTTAGCTGCCTATTGGGATGTAGTGCAACAAGTTAACGCTCACATTTATCAGTTCTCAAGCGACCAAACCGACGTTTCACTTGAGCTTGCTGGGTTGCTAGACCTGAGCGGTAATGCCGACAATCGGGTCCTAAATAATAAAGTTAACCCACTAAATAGTAATTATGATCTTCAAAACAATACCGGCTTTAAGGCTCGCATATTAAAACACAAAGAGTTAGATGAAATATCGTTGATTATTGTTCGTCGATCTAATGATGCGGTAATTAACGACGATTTACTTTCTACTTTAGGGGAGTACGAATATTTCCGAAATAAGTATGCAAATGCCAAAGTGAATATCTACATTGTCACAAGTAACGTGGTGTTAGATGGTGGGGAAGATGAACCATTCAGTGTCCATGAAGTTACAGCTGGGAACTCTGGCGGTAAAGTGTTTAAAAAGATAGATAGCTTTTCTGCTAAATGCGCTGGGTTGCTGAAGTATTCGAGTCTCGATTCCGATCATAAAATAGTAAACATGATCGAACAGTCAGTTTCACCATACCTGATTGATGCTGTAAAAGGGGGGGTATAGTCCCTACTTGCTAGGAAAGTGAAAGTGAGTTTTTCAATATCACTTTCCTGGTCATTTAATGGCAGTTAATTGATTGTCCGAGTTCACTAGCAATCACACCAAGAGGTACGCCATTAAATAAATCATCAAAGCTATATCCATTTCCTTTATAACGCTACAGCTTTTTGCATTGGTTCAAATGGTAGTTAGACGTTTAATGTAATGAGCCGATAATAACACATTTGTTTCTTTTGCGCTATGTTGTGGCAAATATTAGCGTCCAAGAATTCAAACTTAACAGTTTTTTAAGTGATTGAAAGTAAGGAGTTTGTTTCTTTTTTTGTTTCGATTCTCACTGAGAATTATCATGTTTTTTGTTACTTGATGCTATCGAAGTATTTTATCAAGTCTTCCGCTTTAAATGCACCAGATACAGACTCGCCAGTGGGCAGTAATGTGAATGGTGTGCCGTTTACATGCGCTTCCTTATCTGCAAAATCATAAATCTTTATTAAATCTTCTTTCGTAAAGTTTCTTACTATTTGGTTGGGAATTTGCGGGTATTTTGCTTTTGCAATTGGATTTCGCCATTTCCATGCGTCGACCATTTGACTTGCGGTTGCTGAGTCTAATCCATCTTTAGGATATGGCAATAGAGATACGCTAACACCATGATCAACTAATATTGGTACTGACGTAGCTAAAAACTGATTGCAGTACGGGCAGTTTAAATCATAAAAAACAACTATACCTACCGTTGCGTTGGGTTTGCTCATTGTGAATGCGTATTGACCAAAATCTTGCATCACTTGAGTAAGCTCTCCGTACTCCACAGAAGACTCTTTCTTATGAACCTCATTATGCGAATTAACAGTGCTATTCGGATTTGCCATTACATTTGTGGTGAATGATGCAGTGATACACGCTGCTAATAACAAAGTAACTTTTAAGTTCATGGGATATTCCGTTGGTATTAATAATGAACCAACATTACTTGTTATTGAGTATTAATGTGAAAATAGGGGGCATATATAGCCTTTCCCCCCCCAAACCCAACGCATATTTAATAAATGTTTACTCTGTTTGAATCAATAGTCATCAAATCAGAGTACATAATGAGAAAGAACACCTTAACCACATCAATATGCACGAAGGCGTTTGTCACTCTTTCGCCTTTATTCGTAGTTGGATGTGCTACGCCTCCAGCACCCAAAGTTGTTGCGCCAAAGCCGGAATATTTCTCGGCTAAAGAAGGTGATTCAATTAAGGCGGTAAGTACCGACCTAGCCAAACGCTATCATCTAAAAGCGATACGCTGGGAAGATGCGAAGTTAGACGATGCGACATTGCAATTACCTATAAAAATTGATGTGCATAAAGTATCAGCACAAGAAGCGTTTGATGAAGTGTATGTGCAAACATCATATTTAACCGATGTAAATATGGACAGTGGTGTAGTGGGTGTTGAGCAATTCGATGTGTCAGATCCAAATAAACACTACACGGTTATACCTGAGCCGATAGTGAAGCCAAAACAAATAAAAACAGTGCGGGCAAATGGTAATCCGTACAACAACGAAAAACTGGTTAGTGACCATTCAGTTGCAAATGGAATGTCTGGTTCGGTGATTGCTGGTTCAAGCAAGAATAGTAAAGCTGGTGGCTCTAACGTAGGTTCAACGAGTAGTGGTTCTAATGGTATGGCTGTAGCTGCTGTTCCGGTTGCTGGTTCAGCAAATAAAGAAAGCTCTACAAATAAAAATGTGGGTGCATCTGACGCACAGGGAAATAAAACGAACAAAGCCGATAAGAAAAAGGCTATAGCAATGAATGACCATAATTATTATCTATCAGCCGAAGATTCTTATTCTTCTAGTATCCGTAAGGCGTTGGCAAAAGAAAAATATCATACTTATTGGTCTTTGACCGATGATACAACCGCAAAAGCATTGAAACGCAAACCAACCAAGGCAGAAACAATTTCTGCTGAAAATGCTGGTGAATTCGCACAAAAAGTAACTGCAATGGTTAACGAAGTGAATACCGGTAATAAATTATTTCTCAAAACGAACAATCTCAAGAAAACCGCTATGTTCCATCAGAACGGAACTCAAGATGATGTTGCCATTTTCACTGTTAAGCGTGGTCGCTTATCTGAAAATGTTCAGGCTCTTGCTGAGCATTACGGTTGGACTCTAAATATAAAAACTGGCTGGTTAGCGGATGTTGATTACCCTATCAGTGTTGATTACCCACTTGTAAGTGCTGATAACCTACCGGCTGCATTGGTCAAACTTGTTGGGCGTTACTCTCGACTAAAACCAAAGATGCTTGAGTCGAAGCAAGAAGTTTACATCATTAACGTAATGGAATAAGGGCAACTCAATGTTATTTAAGAAATCTATTGTGGCTACGCTGATAGCGACAGTTATGTTGTCCGGTTGCGGTTCTACTGCGTTCTTGGAACAAAAAGATAAAGCAAACCAAAACGGTGATGAAATCAATCGCACTTTGAGTGCACCAAACGATCTTTATATAGAGTCACCACCTGTAGATTTAACACCATTGAAAGTTGATAAGCCTCAAACATGGGCTGATAAGGTATTCGTGAATATGAATACTAAGCAAGTTCGTCTAGATGACTTATTAAAAGATATTGGTCGTCGGACCAAATCAACAATCTATTACGGGAAAGAAGCTGATAAGTTATTGCCTGTGAAAGTGAGTGTAAACGGATCATTAAGTGATGTAGCTAAATCCATTGAATCGCAAACAAACTATAAAGTTGATTTGTCGAAAGAAGGCTCTATCAATGTGCTGGCATGGCAAACAGAAACCTTCCCATTGTTTAACCTAGTCGGTAATCACGACTTTATGATCGGTAAACAAGCGGCTGCTGAACTCGATGCCGGTGAAGATAGTGATGCTGATTCTTCAAGTGGTGCGCTATTTAATGCAGACCAAGATCAATACGCGAATATCACCGCATCTAAAAGCAGTGAGATTGACGATACCGTTAGCGTGATTCAAAAAATCATTGGTGATGAAGAAAACGGCTCTGTTTCAGCGAATACATCGTCAGGTTCAATCACAGTGACAACTCGCCCACGAACCATGCGCTCAATTGAAGACTATGTAAGCAAGATGAATAGCATGTACGGGAAGATGGTTAAAGTTCAGGTGAAGATCTTAACTTTCCAAAAAACGAAAAATAGCTCATTTGGAATAGACTGGAACTTGGTACGTTCTACCACTTCTGGATCACTTAACTTTGCTTCTACATCAAGTGGCGGTGTTGTGAATGCTTTAGATGGTATAGGGTCATTCTCGTATGCTGCGACCGGTGGGAAGTTTGATGGCACTATGCTGTTTATCAATGCACTACGGGAGCAAGGCAATGTTGCTATCGTGACTGAACCATCAATGATCGCTGTAAATAACCGTGTGGGCGAAATTGAATCACTTCACAAAGAAGGCTATGTGAAAAGTGTTTCTGTCGACACAAGTTCGAGTGATGACGATGACTCAAATGAATACGCTAATGTAGAGCAGGGCGTGGTGAGTGAAGGCTTCTCGATGCGAGCATTAGTTAAGATTATTGATGAAGACGTATTAATGCAGCTATCCGCAACCGTGTCTAAATTAGGTACGTTTGGTGAGGTAGATACCCCAACGGTTCAAATTAAAACACCTAACATGACTGAAGAACGATTTAACCAACCTTTACGCGTAAGAAATGGGCGCACAATTGTATTATCAGGCTATACGCAATCAACCACGCAATCTGGTGAGAAAGAGTCATTTAACAATCCGCTTATTGGTGGTAACTCTGGTCAAGACACCCAAAGCCAAACGTTGGTGCTATTAACTCCAATCATTATGAACTAAGGGTTGTTATATGGAATTTCATCGAATCACTTGCAAAGTGAAACGAAAAGCAAAAGTCAGTAGCCAAGTTCGTAAGTACCTTAAAAAAAAGGACCTAACTGAGTACGCTTGTCTTTGCCCTATTGGTGATGACGGCTTACAAATTGTTTCATGTAGAACGGCTGAATCACTATTGGCTAATGCCATTGTCTACCAGCAAAGAAAAAGCCCTGAACTCGATCAAACATACGTTGCCATCGCTCCAATGTATGATCTTGTTCGTTATAACGAAAACCGAATTATGACGGCATTGTTCGTTAAAGACGGTGCTGTTGTTGATATTCAAACAGGGCGATTAACAGACGACCTGGCAACTTACATTGCTAACCAAATCGTGACTAAATTTGATAATAACGTTCTCGTATTTAAGGGAATGACAATTGATCCAGTACGGAATGTTTTAGCGTATTTTGAACAAGAACCATCGTTTACATCGGTCGTTGTTACTGAGGATGTAGCACTACAGCACAAGCTACTTACCGTAGAAGAAATGCTGAGAATTCACAGTGTCACCATGTTTGAAAAAATGGTCGTGGCATCTGTGATTGTTGCTCTGTTAGTTGGTGTGGTTATCACTCACTTTGGTAGTGTCGAAAGGAGTAAAGTAGTTCATCGGGTAGTTGACCCGTATATCTCTTATCGTAATGCAATGAAAGGAAATCACATTGCAGAAGATATGCACTTCGCTTTGAAGGAAGGGGCTATTTATCAGCACAAATATGGCTGGTCAATTTCTGAAGTATCAATTTCTTCAGCTGGACGATACAAAGCAACATTTGCGCGTGATTACCCAGAAGCACCGCTCACACCGTTCTTGGAATGGACAAGAACCAATTCCGAACGTTCTATTTCAATTCAGAAAAAAGGATTGTTTTTTGAAGATGCTATACCCAAAGGCAATTACATAGCTGGATTTAGTGAGTGGATATTAGATCTTGATTTGAACCTAGCACAGCTAGGCGACTTGATAGATATGTTAGGCATTCAGCCTATTAAATTAGTGTCAATTACAGATAGGGGCAACTATCGAGTAGCGAAAATCAAAATGACACTTTCTAGTATGCACTTAAATGAAATCACTGAATTTTATCAGGCACTAACGCGAATTCCGTTAATTTCAAAAGGCTTAACGATTAAATCACGAAATGACGGCACTTATGATGTGGTGCAAGATATGGAACTAATAGGTAAATAACATGAAACTTTCAAAATCCAGCAAGAGCAAAGCGAAAAAAGATAGCAAAGAGAAGAAAGGAGTTCCTAATTCAGTCGCGTTTGGTGTGATTGCCCTTGGCGTTGCGGCTGCGGTGTATTTTACTGTCCTTGATGAACCTAGTCACTTTAATGGGCGAGTTCAACAGAACTCTTCGTCAGGTGTCAGTGAGCGTGTTGTCACGACGAAAGTGCCAGCTCCAAAAGAAGCCGGTTCACCTGTCTTAATTCCGCCTAATTTTGAAGATCTGAAATTGTATCAATCAGAAATGTTTGTTAGTCGCTTAAATCTTCAGCAAGAGAAACAAAATGCTGAGTTAGAGAAGGTAAAGTTAGAGAAGGCAAAAGCTATTCAAGAGCGTTCTGAGTTGATGAGCAGTGGCAATTCAAGTGATTTTGGTATCCACAATAGCACTCTACCGGTCGAAACAAGTGTATCTATGCCACCTCATGTTAAGCCAACGCTTGGGAGTTCAACCAAGAAAACGGGTTCTTCGGTAAGCAAGAGCGTGGCTTTGCTGTCGATTGGTGAAATTAATGGAAGCCTTGAAGCCATGTTGCACATTAACGGTTCTTTGGTATCAGTTAACCGTCACGGTGTAAGCAGTAGTGATAGCGAAAATCTGCCAACCATTCGAGTTGATCTTTTAACAAGCAAGCAAGTTTGTATTCGAGTATCGGGCAAGCCTAGTTGCTTAAAGGTGAACTAAAATGAACCTGTTTGAATTTGGTAAAAAGAAAGTTGAAGTCATAGAAGAAGAACAAGAAGAATTGGTTCTGCTGAGTGATGGAGAGAAAATAAGTTTATCTGACACTATGGAAGAATCGGTTTTACCACTGAAAGATACAATTGAAAGTGAAATAGATGAACCCAACGTTTCGGTTCAACCAAGAAAAAAAGTTGAAATATCCATAATTCAAGATCTTATATCCAATGAATATTCATTGCTAAAAGATGAGGATATTCTTAATGAATGTAAGCGTGATGGTACTTTTTTAGTTACCAGTCAGTTTGTCATTTGCACCAGCAATCTAGGGAATGGTGAAATCAATAACATTATTGATAGAGTCAAATATCTTGCTGAAGAAAGTGATAAGACAGTCACCATGCGTATTGCGGCCCAAGGTGCTATTGAAGCGGTTTTATCTCAACCGAATAGTAGTCTTCTAATTGATGAATTGGACGAATCCTTTGCTTTTAGTGATGCAAGTTCTAACGAGCAGGGTAGGCAAGAGCTTGATACTTTGTTGCATGAAGCACGGATACGAGAAGTTGCGGATATTCATATATTCGCTACGGCTACCGCAACGATTGTAAAGAATCGTACCTCAATAGGCATTTCAAATCACTATGCTGCGAGTCGTGAGCCTGAAATGGGTATGCGACTAGGTGGGGTGATATTCAGTATTTTAGCCTCTGAGGGTTCAAATGGTACGTTCATGGCATCGGAAGCGAATGATTCTACGTTTAGCTGGAAAGTAGATAATAAAATTCGTCGTTATCGTGCTTCAACTGTTCCAATTAAAGGAGGATGTAAAATTGTTTTACGTTCTCTTGATCCGTTTTCGGCTGAAATCCCCAAGTTATCTGACCTGGGATTTTTGCCTAGTCAGATTGGGATTTTAATGAAATTAGCATCATTACCTTTTGGTAGTTTGTTAATAACGGGACAAACTGGTTCAGGTAAAACGACAACATTAATGTCATTGCTAAATTTACAACCGGAAACCAGAAGCGCACACGCGCTAGAAGATCCTGTTGAATGGTTACTTCCCAAGGTGGCGCAAACTGAAATTAACCTAACCGGTGATGTTGATGATTTTGGTGTGAATGTAGGTTCGTTCGCGGATTATGGTAAGCGGTTGCTTCGTCAAGATATTGATGTGGTTATGTTCGGTGAGATCCGAGATAAGCCCACGATCGATGTTTTTTATCGTCTAGCCTCAACGGGTCACTTGGCGATGGGGACTATGCACGTTAGTTCGGCTGAAGGTGTCCCGAATGTAATGGTTGAATACTTCGGCTTGAGTCCTCTTCAAGTAGCTGATCCCGATGCGTTCACGGCATTTATGCACCAGAAACTTGCGAATAAACTCTGCACTAAATGTTCTTGTGATCATAAAGAGCATAAGAATGTTGCAGAACTGCAATTAGTAAACGCATTAGAAAAGGGCGAACCAACTGAAATTTTTGTTATGCAAACAAAAATGAATGAAATCCTAACGGCTGAAAAACTGTTCACTTCTGAAGAGTTATTAGAGATTCGATATAAAAACCCTAAAGGTTGTTCGGCTTGTCATCATAAAGGGTTAAGTGGGAAAACGGTTCTAGCTGAAATTTTAATGCTTGATGCTGAGATTCGAGCGCACATAGAAAAGCGTGACAACGTTGCTATGCGTAATTACTTAACGGAGGTGAAGTATCCGCGAGTTCGAGATCATGCGCTGTATTGCATTAGAAATGGCATTATTGATACCCATGAAGCAACAAGGGTTGTCGGTGATTTGGACAATGAAAACGCTATCTCGTTTAATTACTCCGATCTGAATGTTGAACTAGGCAAAGGAACAAATTAATACATGAGCTTATTTGATATGTCGTTTGAAGATATTATTGATAATGTCACTCATTCATTTAGTGAGTTTCTTCGTAGAAGAACTTTTAAGCAAGCCCAACAATTAGCTCTAATTGAAGATTTAATTCTTTCAATGAAAAGTAAACAAAGTGCATTAGAAGCCATGCGCTCGAATGTTGAGTTTTGCGACGCTAAGAACCTAAAAGCATTCAATGGGATATTGGATGTACTGTCAATCGGCAAGCCGCTTTCAGAAGCTATGAACGGCTGGTTTGATCCAATGATTGTATTGTGTGTGAAAGCGGGTGAAGGGCAACGAAAACTTGTTCCTGCTTTAGAAAATGCAAAAAAAGCACTCGAACACCAATCAGGTATTGGCGCGAAAGTGATTAAAGCGAATGCCTACCCACTTGTCCTTTTCGGTATCGGTATGTTGATGAATTTTGTTGTGGCAAATTTTGTTTTAGAGCCTATGTCGAAGGTTAAGCCTATCTACTCAATGCCAGCACTATCTCAATACACATACGGATTCGGCAAGTTTGTTGGTCATTATTGGCTAGTCGTTATTGCAATGTTTATTGGTTTTGTGATCTTCTCTGGGGTTGTTCTAAACACATGGTCGGGGGAGGCTCGAAAATACGTTGATAACTGGATTGTATTTCGTCAATTCAGACAGGTAAATGCCGCAGCCTTTCTACGTTCGCTTGCCATTATGCTCAAATCAAAAGAGGCAATAACAAAAGCACTATCTTCTATCGAGGATGCTAGTAACCCGTACCTTGCCAGTCATGCACATGAAATGTCTAGTCGGCAGTCAGGGAGCAGGTCAGGTGTAGGGGTGATATTGGATACTGGTCTTTTAGATATACAAGAAATTGCGAGGATCAAATCCATTACCTCTAAATCAAATACGGGAGTTGATGAATTATTGGTTATTTCTGCAATTAGACACGAAGCGGCATTGAATCGCTCTCTTGCGACAATTTCAATGGTCTTGCAAGGGTTGGGGTACTTGGTTGTTGCTTTGTTAACCTTGCTTGCTTTTGGCGGTCAAATGGCAGCTCAATTGGCAGACTCTGGTATGACGTTCTAACCCCCCCCAAACCAGAAAGATAACTTCAAACGGGGATAATGAAATACATCGTTATTCCTCTTACTATACAAATAGGTAACAAAATGAAAAATCGCTTTAAACTACAAGCAAAAAATGAGAAAGGCTTTACCTTGATCGAGCTAATGGTAGTAATGACTATTATTGGGTTAATCGCATTGGCTTATGCGAAAATTAAACCAGCCGCAGAATTCTTATCGACAAAAAATGAAGTAACAGAAGGTATCGATCAAATTGTTGCGGATGCCGCTGGCAATAAAGGAGCTAATCCAAACTATGCTGGTGTCGATTTGCCAACATTATGTGCGAATGGCTACCTGAATGAAATGATGTGTGGCGAGGCTAATGATGGTGTAGGTACAAACCCTTACGGTGGCGATTGGACCTTAACTACATCGTCAACATACGGTTCAGCTCACTTACTAATTACAATTGATAAGATCCCTTCTGCTCGCTTTGCTGAACTTGCAAATATCATAGCCGCTCGCTCATACAAGGTCTGTAAGTCATATACCGATTGTGCGGCTATTTCGGTAACTGAGCCGTCTGAAGATGGTGCTGATGGTTCAATTTCGGTAGATATTTAATAATGAAAAACAGCCGAGGCTTCTCAATTATTGAATTGCTTATTGTCTTGGCTATCTTAGGGGTGGTGAGTGTTCAACTCACCACCTTTTTTCGTAGTGGATTCTTTGCTCAAGGCGAAGTGTCTCAAGCGAAAGCGTATGTAGTGCGAGTGCAAACAGCGGTCGCAGCTTATACCTCATCGCAGTGGCAAAACTGTGTTGGTATTACGTCGGTTACAACGGATGACCTGATTAATGGTGGCTACTTAGAAGAAGATCCAGCCAATCTACCGTACCCAACGGACATTAACTTGATCACTCAAACCGATAAAACTGGTGAAGATTACGCAAGATACGCAGAAGTAACATTAACAATTGATGATCTAGCTACTGTGAAGTACATAGCTAAAGACACTCTATTTAGCCGTATGACCACTGATTCCGCCAACAGCAATACTATTACTTATCGACAGGCTTTAAGCCCATTCTCCGTTAGCGATAAGAACAACACTTATATCAAACAGCAGCTTAACCAAAATATGCTTGAAAAAAGTTGCTTTGATGAAACCTTAGATGATTAAAGGGCGCATTTTGAATAATTTACACCGCCAACGTGGATTTCTTTTAATTGAACTCGTTTTTGTTCTAGTGATTATTGGTGCGTCGATGACTGGCTATTCCATTTGGAAGAAAAACAATGACTTTAATGATGAAGTGAATTTAGCCGTTAGCCAGCTTTTAGAAAATGTTGTAGCAATACAGCAATATGAAACTGAATCGCCTGAAGATGCGAATACAAAAGAGCGATTTCCGACAACGCCACAAGACTTAATGGATAAAGATTACCTTGAGCTTTGTGAGGATGCCGATTATCAAGCTGGTAGCTGTCGTTCCCCAAGTTACACGTTGTGGGGGAGGGATATTACATACACCCTGTTTGATGCCGACGATAGTGGTGATGGTACTGAAGTAAAAACGCATTTGGAAATGACATACCCATTATCAAACTTCACCGATACCAATGAAGCAAAAAAAGTTGCTAATTTAATGATGCTTCGTATCCCATACGCCACCTATGATGAAGCTACCAAAAAGCTAACGATTAGGGTTAACAGAGCAAGTGCAAGCCGAGAGCTAGACGCATACCTTGATAAGTACGGTGACACACCTTTGGAGGATGACTGGGATGTAGGTGGTGATTTTGGTATTACCAATGCGAAGGATGTGACCGTTGCGAATTCTGATGGTACACAACACAGTCTCGGGGCTGGCGTGATAGGTGTCTTTGCGGTTGGTGATTCAACCCATGTTACCAAGCCGAGCTGTCCAGTTGGCATGAATCCGCATATTACGACCAACTTGAAGTCTTTATATAATAGTAGAGATGCCAGCGCAAAATTTGATGAAACAGGTGCGGTTAGAACTTCCGCAAGTGATAAAGGTGGCTATTGGATAGTTTCTTTAGAGTTTTACGCAAAAAATGAAAGTACAGGTAAATGGAAGGATTATCACACAGGAGAGGTAACAGTGATTTTAACTTGTAATGGTACATAAAAAACGCTTGTGTTTTTTATGTTTCTTGGTATGATGGATCTAGTTCAATAAACGGAATGTCTACATGAAAAAAAATATTCAAATCATGGCTTTATCTATTGTATTTTCTTCACAGGTCTATGCGGTAGATACTAGCACTCCACATGTTACCGTTCCTTGGAGCGATAAGGATAACGCCACAATCGTTAAAGCAAACCTACAAAGTGGATATTGTACAGGTACTATTATCGGTGGGAAATATGTTATTACGGCTGGTCACTGTGGCTATGATTCAGATGAATCTCAAGGTGGCGGTGATGCCCTAAGCGTCACATTATCCGACATGACTCACATTGAAGTCGTTGACCATCAAGCAACAACCAGTCCTGACTATATTGCTTATCAAACAGAAAGCCATGAAACTGCTTGTGACTATGATCACGATGGTTGCTCTCATTTAAAAACGGATGTTTCTATTTGGAAGTTGGTGTCGGTGCCTCAAGTTGAAGGGTTTACCCCTGTTTCAACGAAACCTGTACCGCAAAATGAAAAAATCAGAATGTACGGCTTTGGTGGGACTTTTCCAGAGTTGAACTATATTGAGCAAGGAACTAATGAAACGTGGCGTTATGGTTGGTATGGCTATGATGGTGCAAAAGATCCAAACCACGGCTATGAAGCGTTAAATTCATGTGCGATTGAAGGGCAAACCGATTCGGATGGTTGGTGTGATTTTGTGCCTGTCCAGTGGATAATAGGTTATGACATTGGGGGAGGGCAATCTACCGGTGGTGACTCAGGGGCGGGTTATATTGACGAGGATGGATATTTAATTGGCATTCATAGCTCTCAAACGGCATACGGTGAGGACTGGTATAACTGGCATCAAATATATGGCATAAACCCTGATGACTATGATTCGTTTATTTCACCCGATTATATTCCTGAATCGGTGGGTGGTGCGAACCAAGGAACGAGAATTTCTAATAGCTTTGTTTATCCTTACATTCTAAAAACAATCAATGGCTGGAACTACTCACCATTGGTAAGTAATGTTACTGGTGATTCTCCAAAGAAAGTAAGCGTTCAATCTTTGCATGTAGATCATATTGATTTGATGAACACGATTAGTACCAGTGGGGACGTGGACATTGATTATTCTTCAGTAACGTGTACCAACCCTGACGAAGCCAAAGGAAGCTATTCACCAGACGATGTAGCCCCTTTTGATATTTGTACTTTTGATGTGACAAGCAATGGTGGTGAAGGGCAAATTAGATTGAGCGATGATGAAGTGATCACTGTAAACAAGGTAGAAAATAACGGTGGTGGTGATTCTAGTAATACGAGTGGTGGTGCAATGAACCCATTCGCTCTGCTTGCTTTAGCTGGATTGGTTTTCTCACGACGTAGAAAGAAACTGATTAAGTAATTAGACTGAATAATACTAAGACACCGCTATTTGTGGTGTTTTTTTTTGCTAAATAAATATGACCAGGTAAGTGATATTGATGATTGCAATTTTACTTAGGTCCTTACCCCCCCCCCCCAACCGAATTTTCATATTCTTCTAATGGCAATATATACATGCGGATTTCCCGTAAATGTAATTATTAGGAGTTATACATGAGTAAAAGTCCAATAGCATTAATAGTGCTTTCGGTACTATTTAGTGGTGTTGCTTGTGCCAAGGTCACATTAGATGACGCGCATACTTCAGAAGCAACGACACAAACGACTTATCAAAGTTCAGCAGTAACGGATGAAGATTCAGCGGCAAACTGGGCGGCAACGCCTGTGCCGCAAAGAGCGGATAGTGGGTGGACTTTGGTGCATTCCGGTA
The DNA here is from genome assembly GCF_014694465.1 of Vibrio sp. S11_S32. Lineage (NCBI taxonomy): Bacteria > Pseudomonadati > Pseudomonadota > Gammaproteobacteria > Vibrionales > Vibrionaceae > Vibrio > Vibrio sp. S11_S32. Next base: position 17,041 of record NZ_JAAUWS010000025.1, read on the forward strand.
ATGCAGTGAGTTCGGTATCTTTTGCTGCGGGTATAACTGAAATATCTATCGACATTCTGAATGATGAGGGGGGGGACACTAGCAGTGTATATTCAGCGATATATAAAGAAGGAATCGTGGGGTTGCACTCGTTACCTGTTACAAGTGATATGAAACATAAGACAATTTCACAGCAAAAGGTAACTATCACATTTTGTCAGGGCGGTTCAAACTCAGGCCATTGTTATACTAGCCATCGCACTGTTACTGTTTACCTTAGCCAAACAGGAATAACAGCTACAAACGTGGATGATCGTGGTAATAGCGTCCCTGCGCCTGTTATAAAAACGTTATACATTCGATAATAATTATTATTGATAAACTCAATCACCGCCTCACCATGCGGTGGTTTTTTTCTTTTAGCGTCCTCCCCCCCCTAAATCCAGCATCAATTCATCATCAATATAAAATCGTCCCATGTTTGACAAATATGGTAATCGTTTTGAAAAAGACAACTGCACTTTTGCTATCGGCTCTATTTCTTATGCCTGTTACTGCTATGGCTAAAGATAATGATACGGATATAACACGCGAGCGTATGGGACTGGAAATAGTTGAAATTCAACTAGGCAAAATTATAGAACACACCGAAACATTGAAGGTGTATTCAGATCAAGATGCCAAGCGCAAATTTAACTATCAAGCACTAGAGCGCCAACTAAAAACGCTACAGGTTCAAATTCGTGGGTATTTAGACCATCCACCTGAACCGACCGAATCACCAACTTTTGAGGATCGCGGTTAATGAGTAGTCCAGCGGTTCAAGCATGGAACGCCACCGTCGGGGGTATGGCGAGTTCGGCAGAGGCAAGTTCACTTTCATTGATTTTATCGCTGACTTACTTTGCTTCAATCATTTTACTAGGCGTGTGGCTCATGCGTGGATTATTTGATGCTTATAAAGAGGGTCAAATTAATCAAAAGGGAATGATGATGTACTTTGTTCGGTACATGTTCATGCTGCTTTTTACTTGCTACATATTCGTTATTTAAGAGACTGATATATGAAACGTTTAAATACAAAAATCCAAAAATTTTACTTGTCTGGAAGCATAGCCCTATTCGGATTGCTAACATCAAATTCAGTTTTAGCAGACAGCTTACCCACCATTGATATTCCTGATGGTGGTTCTGATACTGACTATATCGGTACAACGAAAAATATCATGTGGGGTTTGTTTTCATTAGTAGCTTTGGTGCTATGTGCAATGCAGTTCTTTGCTTCGATTGATGGTGTGCGTTCTAAATTTACAGAATGGCAAAAAGGGCAAGTCCAACTATCGGAGTTGGTTGGTATGGTAATGGTGTCAATTGGCTTGTTGGCATTCAGCGTGTTCTTGTTAACGCAATTGTCAGATTCATTAGGCTTCGATTTCACTTAATAGTTAGGCAGATAAACATGGCGGCAGAAGACGAAAGAACGATTGATGTAATGCTTGATGATCTCGATGAACTTCCACCAGTTCTAAAAGGACTGAACGCTAACGAATTGGTGTTGGTGTTTGGTGGTTTCATCGGTGGGAGTGTGGTGTTGATTGTTCTTTTGCTTTTGCTGCTCTATCCAAGTTTAGCCATTATGGGTGTGCCGCTTGGGATCGGTGTTGGAGCTATGATCGCATGGAAATTAGCTGGCAAGGTTGGCGCGGCTAAACAACAAACACCGAGTTATATTTTCTGGGGAGGAGTAATGAAGAATGTACAAGTGAATGGCATTAACTTTATTTTCTTTCGACTAAAAATTCCATTTGGATTTATTAAATCACAGCGCTGGGATAATAATTCTCACAAAGATGGTGAATAGAAGTGACTGACGTAAAAAATACAACAAAAAAAACCGCATCGGTTAAGAAAAAAGTGGCAGTGAAAAAAACAAAATCAGTAAGTGCTACAAAGACGAATCGCTTTGGTTTTGCATTTCGTTCGTTGCCTAAACGCTACTTTAAAGCAGAGAAAGAAACTGAGTCACATATTAAAACGTTACGCGCTGGTGCTGTCTTGTTGTTCTTCATCATTATAGCAGCACTCTACGCTCTGAGTCAGATGCCAAAAGAAATTTTGCTCTATGATGCCCCTAAGCTCGAAAGTGGCTCTACACGAACGATTCAGGATGTTCCTGTTTATTCTATCTACAGTCAGGCACTTTACATTTGGCAGGCAATCAATAGCACTGACAATTTAGAAGACGATTATCCTAAGAATGTAAATATCGCGTATAGCGCATACATTCAGCCAGAATTCAGACAACAGTTAATGGATAACTTTGCGCGTGAAACGTCAAGTAAGACGAACATCAACCGTAAAGTGACTGAAATGAAGGGTGTTAAATGGACGGACAATAACCGTGTGGTCCAATTGTCTGATAAGAAATGGGTTGTGTATTTAGATGTAAATATGATTGAACGGCTAGATGATCAAGTTGTTCGTGATCAGAACTTCCGTTATCCAATTATTGTTGAGCGAGTTGATTTCGATCCAGTGAAAAACCCAACGGGTCTTGAGCTGGTTGGTTACTACGGTTCTGTTAAGCGTTTACGAGCAAATAACTAATGAAAAAGCTATTAACACTCTCACTTTTATTTGTTGGCTTCTTCGCCCACGCGACGACTGCGCTTACATGGGATGGCAAGCCTTTAAGTATCATGCTTGAAGTTGGCAAAGAGCGAGTTATTCGATTCACTGATAACGTTCAGTTTCGTTTAGCGGAATCGGTAACGAATGACTTATCAATGTCTACTAGTGCTGGAATATTGTATGTGACGGCTAAAAAGCCGCTTACGGATGTTCCTGTGGATATTCGATTATCATCAACAGGTGAGATTATTCGCATTCGTTTAACATCATCAAAAGATAAGCAAAAGTTGGATGAAATTAAGATTTCTCCGCCACTTAAAAAGCAGCACATGACTGCCTTTGACGATAGCAGTTCTGAAGTGTCAAATCCAAACGATATGATGTCAGCACATGAAGGTGATCCGGTAGCGCTGATTCAGTATGCGGCTATTCGAAACATGATGCCGAAAAGACTGTGGAAACGTGATCAGTCAATCGCTGAATTGCCAAGTCCTAAAAACATCAGTTTAAAGCAACTTTTCTTGGGTAAGTCGGCTGGTGTGTTTGATTCACACATAATGGCGACTTATCGTTCGGGTTCAATGGTATTGACTGCGATCAGCTTAAAGAACACAACGCCTTATCCTGTTGCTATCGACTTTCGTGATATTTCGATTGAAACCATGTTTGTTTCTGTTCCGAAGCCGTATTACTCATTAGCAGAAAAGGACAACATTAACTCTAAAGATCTCGGTGTGGTTTACATAATTACCAAAGGCGATTTTTTACCGTACTTGTTAGCTGTAGATCCTAGCGCAATCAAGAAGCCAAAGAAGGACAGCGACGATGAATAATCCGATGAAAGCGATTATAGCAATCCTCATTGTTGTTATCGCGTTCGCTTTTATGAAGCATGGAGACAATCCCAAACCTGTTCATACAACAATTGTCGGGCCAGCATCACCGACGGGTTCTTCAGAAGAGTTGACAACGGACAATGAAAAATTATCAACGTTAGTTGCATTGGTTCGTAAACAAAACGAAGAGTTGGAAAAAACCAAGAGAGAAATCAATGATGTAAAGCAGCAACAAAAAGAAGAAAAATCCGACAAGTTGGAAAAGTCAGATCAAATTTCAGATCAAGTTATCAATAAGCTAAAAAAGACAGGTCAACTTGGTATATCTGACAAAGTTGAATCTGAATTGTTGGGTATTAAAGATCGCTTGAAAGACTTTACTGGTCAACGACGTGATGAAGATAACAATTTAGAAGATGATGATTTTGGCATTAAAGATAGCACTCCATCAAATATATACGTCGGTGGTGGTGAGCTTTCAAAAGACAATAGCAAGCCAAGCCTTATTAAGCCTAATGGTTCTGGTTCTACAGATACAAGTCAACCGCAAAAAATAGTGTATGAAACTGCTAAACCTAAAGTTATGGGTGGCTGGACACTTGGGGATGACGTAACGGCAAATGCGAAAACCGGTGAAATCACAACGGCTTTAAGCAAAGCCGATATTGAAGAAAATAATTTTGGTACTTCTGAATCACGACGAAAAAAACTGGCTAAGAAGGTCTGGGATTCAAAAGATAAAGATCCAACCACACCTTACGGGACGATTAACCAAGAAGCGACGTTAACCGATGCAACGACGATGACAGCATTGCTTGCTCGAATTCCGGTGGGTGGGGCGTTAACCGATCCATACGAATTTAAAGTGTTGGTAGGACGTACCAATTTAGCGGCTAACGGGCTGTATATCCCGAACTTAGACCGGATTGTTATGCGAGGTGTAGCGAAAGGCGATTACACCGGACAGTGTGCGTCAGGCGACATTGTAGCGGCTACATTCATATTCCAAGATGGCCGTATCCAAACGATTAATGCTCAAGACAAAGAACAGGGTCAGTCAAGTGGTGATGGTAGTTCAGATTATGACACGGCAGGAACGGTAACAAAGGACCGTTTAGGTTGGATCTCAACGAGAGGTGGTGTTCCATGTTTGTCGGGTGAATACATCAGTGATGCCCCTAAGTTCATTGCAATGCAAGGTGGTTTAGCTGCGCTAGGTGCATTAGCTGAAGGCTACTCTAGTGCTTCACAAACTAACATGGGTACAGGTGACAATCGTGAATCTGTTATTAACAATTCTAGTCAGTATGCAGCCGGTCAAGCTGGTGCTGCTGCGACTCAAACCGCAACAGATTGGTTAAACGAAATTAAAGAAAGTGCGTTTGGTCTGGTTTATTTACCAACGAATCAAAACGTCGACATTCATATTACGAAAGAAATGCGAATTGACTATCACCACAAAGGTAGACTCTTAACGTACAACAACAATGTAGGGAACGGAAATGAACAAAGTAATCTTGATTAGTTTTGCAATGTTGATTTTGAGTGGTTGCAGTTCTGCAAAACGTGATGATCCCGTTTTCCCTGAACCTGATATTACAACGAAAGAAATATACGAGCAAAATACCGGTGGTGGTGATGTGAGCGAAAATATGGTGCTAAAGCGTCCCGCGACGGAAGCTGAAAGTAATATTGACCCATACATGCTCCATAATACGCCTAGAACGCACTTTAGAATGCTAGATAACCCAACTATGTATTTATTTGTTAATACGCACCTATCGACTCAATATCGCGTCCCTGTGCCAGCTTACATTACTGAGTTTAAATTATTGAACCGTGATGAATATGCTTTGCCAAGTGAATCAAACCTAACTAATTGGAAATAAGTATGATTTCATCGTTATCTGAATTGCTAGGATTAGGCAAGAAGCAAAACAAGGGCGTTAAACAATCTGACGTTAAAAAACTGTATGAACGCGAATTGCCGAGCTTTGTTGATTTACTGCCATACACTGGCTACGACGCAGATAGTGGCACATTTATTTTAGAAGACGGCTTTAGTCGCGCAAAAGTATTCACAATTGAGCCATTGCCGACGGAGGGGCGTGGTTTAAAGACGATTATTAATTATCGTGACAAGATGAAAGAGTTCATTGAGCAAACATTTCAGGAGCTACAGCCAGAGCAAGGGCAGTGGGTTATTCAGCAGTTTTCTTATGATGATCCGCGCATTGATTTACTCGCTGATCAAATAGCCGACTATTGTAAGCCTCACGCTAAAGACACTGAGTTTACGAAGGAATACATCAAAGAAATGCGTAGACACCTCAAAGGGGTGAGTAAAAACACGGAAGGTATCTTTTTCGATGATGAAGTAACTAATGCCCCTTGGATCGGTCGCTATCGTCGTATGAAATTGGTGGTTTATCGTCGATGCACCAATGGTAACTTACGAGATAGAGAGTTTTGTCCCGCAGAAGAAATTAATGAAGTCATGGAGATGGGGACTAAAATTCTTGAAAATGGTGGTTACAAAATCAAAGAAGATAACGCTAAAGAATTCTTTAGCTGGTTAGTTCGTATCTTTAATCCAAGTCCAGAAATGGAAAATCCTGAAGATTTTTATCGTTTATACGAGGATATTATTGCGCGAGAAGCTGAAGGTGAACTTCCAATTAAGGGCGCATTGTGTGAGTCATTAGTTGCGAACGCACCTCGAAGTAGTGTGGAAGATAACTGCTGGTACTTTGATGAAACACCTAGCCGCTTTATTAGGATCGCTGGCAGTCGACGGCCACCAAGAATAGGACAATTAACTGGTGAAGTATCGGAAGGTGAGGGCGAGAACCAAACTTCAGAATGTACACTGGATAAGTTGCCCCCCAATTCAATATTGGCATCGACTACAATTATTTGCCCTCAAAACTCATTTGAAAACCTGTTATTAAAGCAATCTGAAAAAGCCTATGGCAGTGGCATGGCGGCTGATCGTAAGCAAGAAGACATAGCTAATGCTGCAAGTGCTATGGGACGTAATGACTCAATAGTTCGTAACTTCTCCGGTGTGTATATTCGAGCCAAGACAAAGATTGAGCTTAGAAAGAAATCACAACAAGCATTCACGGTATTGAGTAGTTGTGGTTTGAAGCCATTAAAAGACAACGTAGATTCTTACGCTTTGAGAGCGTACCTATTGTCATTGCCAATGTTCTTTAATCCAAAAAATGATGCGAAGTTCACTTATATCAAACCTACATGGGCGCAACATGTAGCAAATTTATCGTTTGCTTATGGGCGTGATGAAGGAACGGGAAACCCTAACTTTACATGGTTTAATCGAGGCGGTTCACCGTTGATGGTTGACCCTCTAAATAAGAATGATAGAGCGTCAAATACGTTCGGTTTAGTGTTAGGCGCACCTGGGTCTGGTAAGTCTGCAACTGCCTGTGCTTTGGCTGTTCAAATGGCTGCTGTACATCGACCTAAAATGTTTATTGTTGAAAAGGGTAACTCGTTTGGACTTGTGGGCGACTACATGGAACGCTACGGAATGAAAGTAGCTCGAATGACATTTTCACCTGAATCAAAAACAACACTGTCACTTTTTGATGATGCAATGAAACTGCTTCAAGAAGATGAAGAATTGTTGATGCAGCAAGTCGGTAATGTGGGTGATATGTCGGGAGTATTTGAATCAAAAGTTGATTTGGAGGACTTAGAAAAACCTGACGAAGATGTATCGAGAGATATTATCGGAGAGTTGGAATTAATCGCTATGTTAATGATCACCGGTGGCGAACCAAAAGAGGCAGAATTATATCGTCGTGCTGATAGACAAGTGTTGAGAAAAGCTATTGTGCATTCAGCGACGTTAGCAACTAGAGCAAAGCAGAAATGTTTGCCGAGGCATATATATCAAGCACTCAATGAAATTGGTGAAGGCATTCACGGTTCATTTTCTGACGCAAGGCGTAAAGTAGCAAGTGATATGGCATTGTCACTAGAAATGTGGTGTGAAGAAGGTTCTTTTGTTAGTCGGGTATTTAACTCACCGGAAGGTGATGCTATTCCTGATGCTGATGTGGTTATTATTGATGTTGGCTCATTCGCTGATGAGGGAAACGAAGCAGAGCTTGCGGTATTGATGACGGGTATATTCCAATATGTAACACGCATAGCGGAAGCTGAACAATATACCGGTCATGGTATAGCGTTTTTCATCGACGAAGCTCACTTATTAACAGTGAATCCGTTGCTAGCACCATACATCATTAAAATGGTTAAAATGTACAGAAAACTTGGTGTGCATCCGTGGTTTATTACACAAAACATTACCGATTTTCCGAATGAATCTGAAAAACTATTGACGATGATGGAATGGTATATCGTAATGCTGGCATCACCGGCAGAAGTGGAAAAAATATCTAAGTACAAATCACTGACAGAAGATCAGGTGAATATGATTGTTTCGAGCAAGAAAGCAGATAGAAAATTCACGGAAGGCGTGGTGTTAAGCAAGAAAGTTCAATCGCTATTTAGGGCTGTACCACCATCACTGTATTTGACATTAGCAATGACAGAAAAAGAAGAGAAAGAAGAACGGTATAAAGTTATGCAAGAATTGAAAGCTGCTGGCTTACCTTGCACTGGCTTAGATGCTGCGGTAGAACAGGCTAAGAGGTTAGATAAGGCGCGTAAAATAGCGGCTTAACTCCTTAAATATAATAAACATCATACTGTAATGGTATGGTGTTTTTTTGTTTATATAGAAAGGCTATTGAAGTAAATGGAAAGCAAGCAACTTAACGTAATGACACCTTCAAAAAGAATTAATTTGGTTTTTACAGTCTTAGCGTTATTAGTAAGTAGTTATTTTTTCAACTTGTCTTACATTCAAAGCATGAGAATGAAAGGTTTAATAGTTTGCATAGCAATGATGCTATTTCTAATGAATTTATGTGGTGTTTTAGCGTTGCTCTTAACAAGAGCAGTTCAACAACTGACGGCTTACATAGAAAAGGAAATGGATACGGTGCCCACGGTTGATTCAAAACATTGGTCAATTCAGTTTAATTATACTGTAGTGAAAACCGCACTGTTGTTTAGCTGCGCGTCGGGTATTTATATCTATGCGTACCTAGAAGATCATAATCACAATCTATTGAGTGTGTTAAGTGTTGTATTGACGCTGTTTTGTATTTTATTCGTATTTACGTTTAATAATGCCGTTGCCTTGGCTAAAAAAGAATCCAGTTGGAAGGGGTGGGGCATAGGGTGTGGGATCTTGATTGGACTTTCATTGATAAGCTAAGACCCACACGGATGGTGAATTTTTAACGTTCTTGAGAGGATAGTAAATCAAAAAGATCTTGGTCCTCTAAGCTATTCATGTAAGTAGTCATGCGCTTAACAAGCTCTGAACGATTTAACTCTGGCTTGTCGTCATCAATATCAAGCATCATATTAAAACGCTTATATTGTCGGTCTAGCATCTTAACTTGCTTGTCAGTTAATGATATTGAGCGAGGACTTGTTAATTCCTCTTTGACCTTTTTAACTTTTCTTTCTTCTATAGGACTTTCTGAAGCATTAATAAAGTCGTCGGGATTAACCTTTACCTTACTATCCATTTTTTTTAATTTATCGCGTGAAAAGCTCATTGCTGATCTCCTTCAGTAAGCAGCTAACTTCACCTTTAGCTTTTGAATCTGACCACTCATGCAAACCTTTTGCATTAGAGAATGCGTCACGATGCGCTTTGCGATCACTAATAACCGATTTAAGCAGTTTGAATTCTGGGTATTCTTTTAATAACCCCTTTGCAGACTGACGTTCTGTTTGTGTATTGGTCGGGGCTTTGTTAATAAACACTGCAACTTTAAGATCTGAATTATAGTCACGCGCCATTTCAACCATTTCTGCCATGTGTTCAAGTAATTCAAGATCAGCCATGCTCACTTGTGTTGGCATTAGCATGAGATCACAACAAAGCATTGCACTACGCATTTCACGGTTATCACGACCAGCCACATCAACAATAACATAATCATACTTTTCAGCTTCACGCTGGATCTGTTTCGTTACGTTGCCTTCGAGTCTAATACAAGGAAAAGAGGAAAGCTGAGGGTCTTCTTCTCTGCGTTGACACCAGCGATATAGAGTTGCTTGCGGATCGGCATCAATCAACATGATCTTATCCGTTTCGCCATTGTACTTTTCTGATGCGAGTGCGACTGCCAAGTTAGATGCTGAATTGGATTTACCAACGCCACCTTTCTGATGACCAAATAAAATAATTTTTCCCATGATGATTCCCTTGGTAATTCGATATTGGTGATAGTAAGCTATTATCAGGTTATTATCAATGCGATATTATGATAATATTTATCACTTTTCTGGGGGCATCCGTACCCCCCCCAAACAAGCAATCAAATCACTTCAAGTTCACAATGAATTCACTGTCTTATATGGTGAATAATTATGACTCAACAAATATGTAAATACCTAGAGCCGGATCGGTACGAATGGTCTGGTGAACTACATTCCGAAATCACAAGCAAGATAAAAGCAATATTAGTAAGTGAATCAAATCTCGATTATCTAGCCGATTACATGTTTGAAGTGATGTTTGTCGCAATTAACTCAACACAATCTATTCCCGACAAGCTGGAAGCACTGAATGAGCAGCTATCAAAGAAGGTCACAAATGCGGAATAAAATAAAAGTGTTGAAGATGCCGGTGTTGTTAGTGACCTTGATGACTTCAAGTTTTGTCTATGCTGGTCAAATAGAGCCAACCACTGTTGAAGTGTTCGTGGCAAAAGACCAAGTTACTCAAACTGTTGATGTTAAAAGCACCGCAAAAGGACTGGTCGTATATACGATTGATAATGTGAATAAGATTGAAGATGATGTATCCAAACAAATCCCCCCAATGACAAAAGCAGAAAGCCAAACCATCGAGGGTCGAGAGAAATATAAAGTACGAGTTATTTCACTCATAAAAGAACTAAGTAAGCAGAAAAAGAACGAGTTGATGAAATCGTGGGGTGCGTTAGAGAAAGCCGTAGGGTATGGGATTATTAATACACCAGCTATTGTAATTGATTCTACATACGTCGCTTATGGAACTACCGTAAAAAATGCAGTGTTTGAATGGCGAAAAGAAAAGGTAAAATCATTACAAGGAATTAGCCATGAAATTGATTAAAGCAATCTCACTTTCATTATTGATTGCCGGTGCAATTGTTATACCAAACGTTGGCAATGCCACTGAACCCGTCGTGCCGGTAGGGGAAGATACTTTAGTGCAGCAATTAGTGACTGATTATAAATCCAGTCTTAATGTGCAATGTATAGATCATCAAATACTTGGTGTTTGTATATGGACTACGATTAGACCGTGGGGTGTTCAAGTTAAATACTCCCCGATGGTCAGTATGTACTCTCCCGACGCAAAGGTGGAAGTCACGCATACGAAAAAGAACCCTCCGTACAAGCCAGCAAAAATTAATGACAAGGTGGCTAGTTACATTGGGACAATGCTAGCCGGTAAAATAACGAAAATATCACCAATAGATAACGGTGATAGTTCGGATGAAGGATTTAGAAGTGTTCACTTGATGGGGAATCCTGTCATACAAATACACGATCAAACATTATCATCAATATATAACAGCTTGAACCTAGGCTATTGTTCCTCAAATGTTCAGCCCTTTCAAACCTATTTCCATAGTGATTTAGACTTGATGGAGTGGCGATTTGGCATATTAGAACAAGTTTATTACCCGATTAATATTATGAGACGGGTCATGGATACTAAGATGCTTTCACAATGGGGGACACTGTACCCTAGAACCGGTTGGGTCGTGAACTCATCTCCGTACATTGGAGCGGCTTTAGTAGCATTACGGGCAGCTAACATTGCGAATGGGCTTCCGGTCGATAACAGTGGTATCCATGTTGTGAAACCAATGCCTCTTATGGCAAGTGGTAAATATCTAACATTAAAAAGTCCGATTGTTAATATTCACGAAGGGCGTTGGCAACCAACAAACTTAGGTCCTGCTGGTAGGGCGCATCAAGCTATTTGCTCAAAATTCCCTACACCGGCAGTAAGTATTCCATCTGGTACGCTTGAGCCATACAAAGGTTCAAGAGGCTACATATTTACACTGTGGCGCAAGTACACATGCTGCGAAAAGAAAGGGGATATATTCAGCGGTACAATATAGTTAGTTTCTCCCCCCCCCATATCCTTTAGAAAATAAAAATCATGGCTTAATAACCACAATGGATCATCAATGTGGTTATTAAGAATGAAAAACAATTCCTTATTTACAGTGCCATTGTTGGCATTTCTGCTCTCTCCACTGGCTGCAAATGCAACATCAAAAGAGTCTCAATCAATTTATCTACACAGTTCGGGTATTTCTAGTAACACGGCAGAGCGTAGCGCGTTAGAGGACTTAATTTTTGCCGATAGAGAAACGCCAATTCCGGTTTTTAGTGTCGATGGTTATAAACCTCGCTCTCGATGGGACTCTCTAGGGCGAGCTAGTATTGATGCGTTCGGCCAGTGTGGAAAGTTCGACCCGTCCATTTCTATCAATAAATCCTTTGGTGATGGTCAACTTAACGCCTTGTTTAACGGCTTAATTCAAAGTGCTGTCACGTCAGTGCAAGGGCTTGCTGGACAAATGTTAAAGGGTGCAAACCCAGGTCTTTATGAGTTCTTAGAAAACGGCATCGACTTAGGTTACAACGATTATCAGAAAGCATTGCAGTCATGCGAAAACATGCAGAAGTTCATTATTGATGCACCGACAAACATAATGAAAATACAAAGCCAGCAGCAAACCGTTGCAAATACCGATATGGGTAAGGCAGACATTATGGATGTATTTCGAGGACCGAAATCATACTCTGGTGAAGATGGTGTCAAAGGTGTTGATGGGAAAATGTATGGTGGCTCGGGACAATCACCAATGAAAGTAATTGACCAGTCGGTTAAAGCTGGTTGGTGTGTATTGGCTGAAAACTATGATGGTGTTTGTCAGGGGGTATCGTCGTCGGGTTCAAAGGCAACTAGAAACACCGGTTCAGTGAGTGCTACATCATCAAGCAGTCCTTATGTTTCTACTGAAATTTTAAAACTATTCCCAAAAGAAGATGACGCGCAAGAGTTTGCATTTGAACTGGTAGGGGAAACGGCTTATCAAACATGTACGGACTGTGAAGCGTTAAATTCAACTCCGTCGCAAAGTATTACTCAATTAGTAACCGCTGAATCCAAACCGTTAATTGAAAAAATGGATAAGTTACTCGACAAAGATGCAACGAGAATTACGGATGAAGATTTAGAAAGTATCAGTGCGCCTAACTACTCAATAACTAAAAATGTTTGGTGGTCATTAAGCCGTGAGCCTGAATCAAATCAAGATATTTTCAAGAAGCGTTTAGCGTTTGATGTAGCAAGTTCTTTAGTTTTAGACCGAGTTATTGCAATTCGACAAGTGCTAGAAACCGGAAAAGGTAACGCCATCTTAGCCAGTAATTCCGCAGTAGCTAAAAAGATGGGTGAAAACCTTAATGAAATTAGCCGCAAAGTGACGGACTTTCAACAAGAGATAGCATTGCGACGTTCGATGGATAGCAACACTCGAATTCTTCTAAATCAACGTTACTTAGAGCCTCAGTCGGATTTAAGTTTAAAGAACATTAACTAAATTACGGATCGAGAATAACAATGATTTCAAATGAAGTTACAGACCTGTTTTTTATTCCATTAGGCAAATCGTTAGCCGCGCAAATTTGGGACGTATTATTGGAAACGAAAATTTATACGATTCCATTTAGTCTTTATATTTGGAAGTGTGTAAATGAAGCTAGGGGCGCAGGTTCGGATGAAGGTTCACCACCAATTCAAGCGTTCAGAAAATACGAGTCGAAACTGTGGGCGATGCTGATCATTATGCTTTTCACTTGCCAGCCGATTTCAGGCTCAGTGACAAACAGTGATGTTGCTATTGTCAATGACTACACTTGTACCGCAGGGGGCATGGGATTGGCTGGATTAACACCAAAGAACTTTGCGGGTACGTCGGTTATTAATGATATTGAACCGGCTAATCCTACACTTTGGAACGGATTGATAAATACATTTGCAGCAGGGATGACGAATGCTTCTATCGCAAGTATTGGTTGCTCTAAAGAAGATGAAAGCTATCGTGCGGCATATACAAAAATTGCGGAGGCAAAAACCGAAAGCAAAGAGCTAGCCCAGCTTATAAATGATTACAACTCACAGTGTTATAACAAAGCAATGGTGAGAAAAAACGAGCAAGAATTTAAAACCGGTGATCACTTAAACAAGGTCACATTTAACGGTGAAGATATTAGGGATGCTTTTCAAGGCTACAACTCTTCACAAGAAGAAATGTACGCTAACGTCAAAGCCTCTCATTTTGGCGGTAGTGATGGTTGGTTTGATAAAGCAGCAAGAGCGAGCTGTGCTGACATTGGCACATACATTCAAGATCAGTTAACGCATGAAGTAGAGACTGGTAAGCACAAAGAAGACTTTAAACGTGTCAGTGTATCAAGTGTGAATCCAACCAATGATGCTGTAGAAAATCAGGACGAACAGAACGTTAATCTTTTATATGAAAACACCAATAGCCCAAGAGAAACAACGGGTCAGACATTTAGATTTCTTGCAAATGCGGGGGGGGCTGCTGATATTGGGATTGAAGCTGCAAAGGGGAATATTCATTCTGTTTCTGATGGATTGAATGCGGTTGGAGCTTCGGCAAGATATGCAGCCGGTAATGCAGGAAATCTACTTGCAGCGGCAACGGAGTCGTTAAAGGTTCTTCAGTATCAAGTAACTGCCCCAATCGTGATCGGGATAGCTAAAATGATTTTGGTTATTGCAGTGCCAGTGATGATGTTTTTTTCTGGATTCAGTGGTTCTATGTTGCTAACAATTAGCATTGGTTATTTTGCTTTCGATTACAGTAAGTTTTGGTTTGAACTAGGCGCATTCTTAGATGAAAAGTTATCAATGTTTATGCAGTATGCCTCTGCTTTCGGGGATAAAGATCACAGTCAAGGGGCGTTAATGTTCTCGGCAAGCACAATGACACTATTAAGTTACATAGTTGCCTATTCACTTCCTATTTTATGGTATATGTTCTGCGGATGGCTGGGTGTCAAGATGGTTGGGGCGTTAGGGATGGCTGATAGTCACTCTTCAAGTGCAACTAGCGCGACTTCAACACTAACCTCGGCTGCCGTTTCCGGAGCTGTGGGTGGCACAAAAGCTGCAATAGCAGCAACGAAAGGGTAATAGCGAGAAAGACGTAGAAAGCCTCACGTCACCAATGAACGTGGGGCTTTTTTAGTTTTTATAATCGTATGGGTGTAACAATAAATCTTTGTCTTTTGTATTTGCTGGGCGACGTGGTTTTTTGTTATATCCTGCGACTGCTAAAAGCATGACATAAGCAAAGGCAATAAAATACCAAATAGAAGACAGTGCAGCCAACCATAGTGTAATGAGTATTGTTTTGATTAAAAACTTGAATAAACGAACAATTGAAAAGCCGCTGGTGAGCTTCTTGAATTCGCTTCGATAAGCCCTAAAAACAGCTTTTAAACTAAACGCATTTATTATTAATGACATTGTGGTTTCCTTTATTTTAATTGATTGATTCACAAGTGTTACGATGACCACAGCTTTTACATTTCTTGGCTTCGGTTGTCTTTTCTGGCATTCGACCTAACCGCACAACTTTGATGTTATCTATATCCTTTGAAATCATTTTGTAGAGCTTTTCCGTCGATTTGTTCAAATCAAGAGGGTAGTTACGTTCTTTAGTTGCCAATATACCTTTGGTGACATTATACCCGTTTGCTCTAGCACAAATAGCGGTTGCGATCATTTGTTGCACATCACTCTTGTAAAAGCCTTTGGCTCGACTCTTATATTCGACTTCTGTAAATGATGTAGAGCTTGTTTCAAAGATAAAATCAGGCTTAGATTTTAATTTGAATTTATGACACAACAGTACAGGGTGTTTATTGTCGTCAACATAAACCAATCGCCCCTTAAAACCAAACTGAGTGCTAACGTAGCCTTTTTTAGATGAAAGGTAAGCAGAGGTAATGATAATTAGAGTGGCGGTTACAACAATAGCAATTAGAAACATATTAGTTGCACCTACTTAATATTTTATTAAGCCGAATCGACCAAGAGTGCTGAATACAAAGTGCAATCTACGTTCATATTTTGCACTGACCGCATCTTCTTTTACTCTTTGCTTTGGTGTTAATTTCTCATACCAGTCTGAATAAATATCTTCTGCTGATTTGCCTTGTTCGAGTAAGTTCGAGTAAGTGATTTTCGGGGTGTCTTTCTCTTTCCATAATCGGTAAATGACGTACACGGTCGCAATAGAAAGCGATACACACCATAAAATTAAATTTTCGTTGATAGATGCTGATAGGTTCATTGTTAAATATCCGTTTCTAAGTTTTAATTAGTATACCACTGACAATAAGAAGCACAAGTGTTTCTTATGTTTCCTTTGGGCAGGGTAGATTGCAAACATATAATTCTTATGAGATATTAGCGGCTTCTACACTCGATTTTACGCTTAGACACCTCTTTTAGAGTCGTAAAATGTTTTAGTCTACTTACCTAGACCTTAGCTACTCATAGAGTCCAGCTACTTACTACCACCTAACATTCATCTTTGATGAACTGTTTTAAATCTTTTTAGATACCCTGTTTGCCATTAGCACTAGCTAACGGTGATTTGTTGTATCTGGCGTTTGCCACCTACATACCAACCCAAACCACTGACGACATACTTTTGTCTTTGTCATTTTCATTAATGTTCATTATTGAACGTAACTTTAAGGTATACCTATGACCGCTTATTTGAATATGTTTCTTTTCTGTTGTGGAATTTATTCCGTCATTAGAGCAGCAAACTTTCTTATGGTTAGAAGTATAAAAAACAAATTTAACGCTGAGTTAAATTAATTCGTAAGAACGTTTAGCGTCCTTTACCTATCACTAACTGTCTATGCAGCTAGTAACCAACGTGCAGTAGCACAAATAATAAAGAGAATAATATTATGATGAACATCACTTACCAAGCAATTGAACTGGCAAATGAAGTTGTAAATAACTTTTCATATTTTGCAAAATGCACTGCGGCAGTAATACTGCCAATGGTAGCGGTTTTTTTGAGTGTGAAAGGCTATTTTACGATTGTCACGATGCCAGCTCGCTATGTGCGACTAAAGAAAACAGCTGCAAATTTGCAGCGCAAGCGTGATATTGCGAACCGTAAAAGTAAATCTGAAGAACAGCAAGCGGCACAAGCTCAAGAAGTTAAATTACTTCCTGCGCCTAAAGCTGATGATGTTGATTATTCAGTTCCAACATACCTCCGCTGGGGTATTAAGTTAAATATGAAGGAAGTTGTATTTAAAGATTTGCCGGAAGCGCAAGAAGTTCCAGCCGGAGCTTTTGGTGCTATGGCGTAAACTGAATAAGTAACGGGTCGTATGACTCGTTGCTTGTTTAGAACCGATAGTTTCAAACAATAAACCACATTGGCAATTAGCTAATGTGGTTTTTTGTTAGACGAATGTTGATCAGTTGCAGCATAGCGCAACTCGTGATGAATTAAGGGATGTTGAAAGTCGAGTGGATGCCCGTTTTGATAAAATAGATGCGAAATTTGATGCTATGCACTCTCTTATTTTGAGAATGTCATTTGCGACTATTAGTTTATTGATGAGCATTGTGGTAAGTGGTATTGGATACTTACTCCTAACAAAGTAATCTATAAGCAATGAAAAAAGCGACCATGTGTCGCTTTTTTTATATCAGCATAAAATCAAAAGAATAATTTGCTAGAAGTTGTTTAATTTGCGATATTAGCGGCTTCTACACTCGATTTTACGCTTAGACACCTCTTTTAGAGTCGTAAAATGTTTTAGTCTACTTACCTACACCTTAGCTACTCATAGAGTCCAGCTACTTACTACCACCTAACATTCATCTTTGAT
>NZ_JAAUWS010000026.1:0-34054 GCF_014694465.1 Vibrio sp. S11_S32
GAAGATGTTGAAGAATATATCCGGTATTACAACCATGAAAGGTTGCATACTACGCTTGGTGATTTAACGCCAATCGACTATGAAAAATTACAAAGTCAGGTGTCCTATTGGGCTTGACCAGAATAGGGTGAAAAATGTCGCGAGGATCAGACTTCCCGTTTTTTTAAATGCAATATTATATTTCGATGCATAAGCCCAAAGTAACGTTGAACCCAATGATAAAACTGCCTAGGATGAAGGCAATCGATTTTCAATATTCAAAGGAGTCAGCGGTAAGCTGAAAAGGAATATGACGACAATAAAAAAAGTACAAATCGCGCCACAAGGGCCTGAATTTTCTGAATTGGTTCAAGGTTACTGGCGCTTGGGGGATTGGAATATGACCCCGCAGCAACGGTTAACCTTTTTAAAGCAACACGTGGAACTTGGGATCACGACCGTTGATCATGCGGATATCTACGGATATTACCAGTGTGAACAATTGTTTGGTGAAGGATTAGCATTAGATAAAAGCATGCGCGATCAAATTGAGATCGTCAGCAAATGTGATATCAAACTTTGTGGTGATAAGAATCCAGACTGGAAAATAAACCATTACAACACCAGCCAATCGCACATTGTAGAGTCGGTCAATAATTCACTGAAACGCCTGCAAGTAGAAAATTTGGATGTCTTGTTGATCCATCGTCCTGATGCATTAATGGACGCCGATGAAGTAGCAGATACCTTTAATCAGCTTAAACAAGCCGGCAAAGTGAAGCACTTCGGGGTATCGAACTTTACCCCACGTCAATTTGAATTGCTGCAATCTCGCCTTGATGCGCCATTAGTCACCAATCAAGTAGAAATCAATCCGCTTAATTTTGATGTTGTGGATGATGGAACACTCGACTTATTACAGCAATTACGCGTAAAACCAATGGCATGGTCTTGCTTAGCGGGTGGTGATATTTTTAATGGCTTAGAAGAAAAGCATGTACGCGTGCGTGAAGAGCTAGAAGCCATCGCCAAAGAAGTGGGCGCAAAAAGTATCGATCAAGTGATTTACGCTTGGGTACGTCGTTTGCCGTCGAATCCATTGCCAATTATAGGTTCAGGTAAAATCGAGCGAGTGCAAGCGGCGATTGATGCGTTAAGTATTGATTTAAGCCGTGAGCAGTGGTTCCGAGTTTGGTGTGCCTCGAAAGGCCATGGCGTGCCATAAAATCAACCTGCGTATTTGAAGCCGCAGCGTTGTTGGCTGCGCTCACTCACCCTAATCACCTAGACGTGGGCTTTCGTTTATAAAAGAAAGCTCATAGGGCTTCGTTCCCTTGCCGCCTTGCTGTAACGCCAATTACTTTGACTGGTCACCTGCGCATTTGACAGGATGTATGCTGAAGCTACAGCTTCGTTGGCTACGTTCGTTCACCCCAATCATTTAGGCGATTTTTTGGTTTACAAGAGCATACTCATGGGGTTTCGCTTTCTTGCCGCCTCGCTGTAACGCCAATTACTTTGACTGGTCACCTGCGTATTTGACAGGATGTATGCTGAAGCTACAGCTTCGTTGGCTACGTTCGCTCACCCCAATCATTTAGGCTAGTTTTTGGTTTAAACGCCTTTTTGTAATGATCAATATTGTAAAATAGTGAGTAATATCTATGTAAAAGAGCCATATCGACCCGTGCGATGGGCTCTTTTTTTGTCTATAAATCAGCAATTTTATTTGATTAATTAATCGCTTGTTCGACACTTTGACAGATGGTTTCACGCATCCATTGGTGGCCTTTATCTTGGTTATTGCGCTCATGCCATAATAAGACATAGGCCATTGGCAAAAATTCAAAAGGCAGAACCAGTTGGGTGAGTGGGTAGAGGTTTAAAGCGTGACTGGCAAAACTTGAGGGTAGAGTGAAAATTAAATCAGTATGGGCGCAGACACTGGCGGCGCTATAAAAATCGGGTACTGTGGCGCTAATATTGCGATGATGACCTTGATCAGCCAAATGATAATCGAGTGCCCACCATTCCTTTCCCTCACAGCGAACTTGCACATGTGTCATGGTTAAATAGCGTGTGAGTGTCCAATCTTGTTGTGCTATTTCCTGCAAAATAGGGTGGTCATTACGCACTAAACAGACTTGTTTATCTTCATATAAAGTATGTTGTACTAAGCCTTCGGGTAATTTATTGCTGTCTAATCCTGATTGAGGGTGGAGATCTCGCCCTGCAATACCAAAGTCAATTTGCCCTTGTTGTAGATCGTGGAAAGATTGTCCGGTCCATAAATAGGAATCGAGTTTAATGCTCGGCGCTTGTTGCAACAGTGAGCCAATAAACGAAGGAATGAGCGTTTCATAAGCGCTTTCGACCATCGAAAAAGTAAATTTACGTTGGCTGGTGGCGGGATCAAAAATAGGTGGCAAAGTCAGTTGATATAAATCTTGCAAGGTATTGGGTAATAATTTGGCTAACGTGAGGGCGTGCGATGTTGGTCTTAATCCATGTGAGGTACGCTGAAACAAAGGATCATCGAGTGTTTCCCGCAGGCGATTCAAACTTTTGCTTAATGTCGATTGGCTGAGGTTTAAACGATGCGCGGCGCGGGTGACGCTTTGTTCTTCAATCAAGACTTGTAAGATCACCAATAAATTGAGATCGATGCGGGATAGTTTGTCTAAATTCACCTGATATTCCTTAATGGAAATTAACTGGCGCGATTATATCATTTCTATTCATATCATCTAGCCGTTACAATACCCACCCAGATCACACTTCTTTTTATTTATCGTTCGAGAGCCGTATGAAACGAAATTTATTACCCATTTTAATGTCGATGGTGCTACTAAGCCCGTTGGCGATTGATATCTATTTGCCATCATTACCGACGATGGCGCAAGACTTTGCCGTGTCGAACAGCCAAGTACAATCCACTTTAATTCTATTCTTATTTGCGATGGGTGTTGGGCAAATTATTATTGGCCCGTTGGCAGATCGCTTTGGTCGCCGTCCGATCGCGCTATTTGGAGTGTGCTTATACATTTTAAGCAGTTTGTTGGCGGTGGTATCAAAAGAGTTTCAACTATTGCAATTGGCGCGTGTATTACAAGGTTTAGCCGCCTGTTCTACCTCGATTGTGGTGTTTAGTGCGGTGCGAGATTGTTATTCAGTTAAAGATGGCGCAAAAATTTACAGCTATTTAAATGGCGCTATTTGCGTGATCCCAGCATTAGCTCCAACACTCGGCGGCGTATTAGCGCTGCATTTCGGTTGGCGTTCCACTTTTGCTTTTATGATGTTGTACGGTTTGATCATGTTGGTGGTAGTGCTGTGGAAGTTTCCTGAAACCCGCCCGGCGAATACCATTACCGATGGTGCGCTGTATCGTTGGGCGCGTTATAAACCCGTTCTCACTGAGCGTCACTTCTTGTTTTATGCGATTTGTTGCATGACAGGAATGGGGGCGATCTTAACTTATGTTTCGTATGCACCAGTATGGCTAATTGGTAAATTAGGCGTATCGGAACTGGCCTTTAGTGGTTTATTTGGTGTTAATGCGATCGTTAATATCGCCGCCTGTTTTGGCGCGCCTTGGTTAATTAAAAAACTGGGCAACCGTCCAACGGTTATTTTTGCGCTAGCTTTATTGGTTGTCTCGGCGGTATTGCAATTTTTAGTGCAAGAAATTGGACCGCAAGCCGGAATGGCCGCCGCGATTGGCTTTATGTTACCAATGGGCTTGCTGTGCATTGGTTTCGCGTTATTACTAGGCCCTGCCACCAGTATGGCGCTTTCTGCCTTTGGCGAACGAGCCGGAACCGCAGCGGCAATGTTAGGCTTTATTCAAATGAGTGGGGCATCGTTATTAGCCGGTTTAATTCAACAAACCTCGCTTACTGCGCCATTTGCGGTGATCACCGTGATGGGCGGTGGGGCGATTATATTGTTGGCGGTGATGTCGATGAAGCGGATGAATTCCTGGCATGTTGAGCAAGTTGTTCACGATTAAATACCCTGCTTACTTAAAGCTGCAACTTCAATTAATTTGGGTATACATTGTATTACTTAAAGCTGCAGTATTGTTGATTACACTTGCTATCATTTAACCCAATAAAAAAGAGTGAGCCATTAACGGGCTCACTCTTTTTTTAGTTGCTGAATCTAATGGATTGAATTAGATGAAAGCAAGGAATGGAGAGATACATAACAATACACCAGTGGCAATAATAAGGTTAGTTGCCGTGCCTTTGTATTGGTGTAATGACGGTACTTTGTGCACTAGGTAAGCTGGAATTAAGCAGCCAACCAAGCCAAAGATAGGGCTACAGATTGAAGTGAACGATAGGATTGGTGCATTCAACGCGATAGCACCCCAAGCGATCAGGATAGTGAATAGCACCACACCCTTATCAATCAAGTTTTTGTTAATGTTCTCTTCTTTGTATTTACGCTTTAAGAAGTTAAGCGCAATACCGTTACAAGCTTCACGGAAGGCTAAGAAAACACCAAAGAATGAAGTAACAACAGCAAAGATATTAATAACGATACCTGCAACCGTTACCCAGCTACCAGGGTAGTACTTAGCAATAATCGCAAGCGCAGAGATATTTTGTGCCATCGCAATATTGGCTTGTTCTTGGCTAATCGCGAAAGTGAACGATACTGCAAAGAAGAAGACAACAAAGAAGAGAATCAAGAAAGCAATCGTCATAGCGCGAGTGGCTTTATGACGTGCAACTTCAATGTTTTTCTCATGGGCGCGGTATGAAATGACCATCGGGCTTAATGATTGAATAAACAGGATGGAAGTTAATGTAAATGGTAGGGTAATGATGGCATTTTTCAGCATCGGTAAGAAAGTACCCATGGCTGGAACGTTATTCATATCCCATTCAGACATCAGTAATACACCCATCACCGCAACTAAGACAAGCACGGTTGTTGCCATTACACCAGATAATTTAAATAGTAGTTTTTCACCTTTACTGGCAATGAAAGCTAAAACACAAATTAGACCTAAGCCATAAAATACGTTTTCATTTAAATGACCTTGCGTGACACCAAATGAATGTAAGTAAGAGGCACTGTCATTGGTAACGGCTAATGAGTAAACCAATACCCAGATAACCAACATTAGGAAGTAAAGCACGCCTAATGCCATGCCCCAGTTTTTACCTAGGTAACCGGTGATAACGCCTGGGTAATCAGTACATTCTTTGGATTCCGCTAGCGTATTAATGAACAATTTTTGGAACAAGTACATTGCAGGATAGCCAATTATAGAGGAAAGTAAGAATACCCATAACCCCATAATACCTACTTGGACGGGTAGAAAAACAATCCCCGCACCAATTGCCATTCCGATGCTCATTACGATCCAACCGATATCAACACTGTCGAATTTGGTGGCTTGTTTCCATTCGGTTTCAGTCATGCCCGCTTTGATGTGGCGAGGCTGCTTTACGCTGCTTTTTGTTTGAGAATCTACTGCTGTATTTGTAGTCATAATGTTGATCTCGTTATTGTGTATTTCTCAAATATATTTGAGAAGGATGTAAGCAAACAATAAAAACCGTATTTATTCAGTGGTAATTGAGAGCTCGAGCATAAAGTGAGCATAGTTTGTGAAGTAGATCACCTCTATCTAGTAACCAAATATTACCAATTGCAAAATTTTCAGATTAATTTGAATTTTTAGATTAAATGTTCGTCAGGAATGAAAATATAAACTCCAATTTTTTTGGTTATTTTAATAAAGATTAGTGAAAAGTGTGATCACTCTCTTTGTTGTTGCTAATCAAGCTAAGGCAGAATCAACGCAATAGCTTACTTTTAGATTAAACGTGCGGAAAAGACGTTAAGGATGCACAGTGGAACTCAGAAAATTAACCCAAGCAGATCATGATATTTTACATGCGATGGAAAACGTGGTGGATGGGATCGCGAAAATGTACGGACAACACACCGAAGTGGTGCTGCACAGTTTAGATTCTCAATCCCCGTCAGTAGTGAAAATCGCCAACGGTCATATCACCAGCCGCAGTTCGGGTGCGCCGATCACCAATTTAGCTTTTTTGAAACTCAAAGAAGGCCGCGATGTTTCCGATTCTTACTTTAGTAAAACCAGCGAAGGTAAAACGCTGCGGTCAATTACTACGATTGTGAGAAATCGAACCGGTGAAGCGATTGGTCTGTTGTGCATCAATTCTGATATGGATGTGCCAATGCATGCGTTTATTCAAACCTTACTGCCAACCGATCAGACCGTCAGCTTTACCGATAGCGCATCTCCGGAAACTTTTGCGCAGAATATTGATGAGACCATCGTCAGTACCATTGATACAGTAAAACAAGAGATATGGTCGAACCCAACCGTTTCACCTTCTAAGCGTAATCGTGAAGTGGTGACGCGTTTATCTGAATTGGGCATTTTCAAATACCAAGACAGCAAGCAAACCGCCGCCGAGGTTTTAGAAATTTCACGCGATACGGTTTATCTTTATTTGAGAGAGCTTGAGTATAAGTAGCTTGAGTATAAGCAGACAGCTACGATAACGGATTGAGCCAAATAGCCCTTAAATAAAAGAGGATCAGATGTCGAGTTGGTATCAAAAGAATTTAGGTGAAGCTTTAATGGCGATCCCAGAATTTGAAGCACTGAAAACTCAAGTGGCTAAATTAAAAGCTGAGCACAGTGGCGCGGTGGTCGATCTTTATTATCGACACCAGTCGAATGGTCAACTTCATTGTGATTTGATGGTTTATTTATATTCAGATAATAAAAGGATCATGAACGAGATCCAGGCCAAAGTGTGTGCTAAACCAAGCCAATCTGGTTTGTCTCGGCTCGATTCAGATTGAGAAAAAAAGCAATTTAGCGTACATTCAACGGCAAGATTAATCACAGAGAAATTCCCATGATCACGTTACAAACTGGGCTGTTATATTGCTTTATTATGAGCCTTGTGACCTTCATCGTTTACTGGAAAGATAAACGCGCGGCCCGTAAAGATTTATGGCGCACTCCCGAAAAAACCTTACATATTTTGGCCTTTGCTGGTGGTTGGCCTGGCGCCTTGATTGCACAGAAAGTGTTTCGCCATAAAACCCGTAAATTGAGTTTTCAAATTATTTTTTTGTTGATGGTTACCCTAAATTGCATCGGTACACTGTGGATACAAAACCCGAATTTTTATCTTAACTAGATTGATGCCTTTGGATACCTTATTGTTGATGCGATGATTTTGGAGGAGCTCAGGTTTTTCTCTCGCTGTTAATAACGACGGAGATTTGCTACTATTTGATGGTTATTTCGACACCTATGAGCGTGTTCAATCATCCAGACTGGTGCTCTCTAGGTGATGGACCACAAATAAATGGGGCTCCACTTCTATGAATATTAATCAATCGAGCGATAATCTAAGCACCACTCAATTAGCCAATCAAGCATTTGATATTAAGCTTACCGATGCTCATATCTCTGAAATTCCCGATCAGGTATGGCCTCAAATTGAGCAAATTCAAGAGCAGGCGTATCGTGATGATCTGGCCGAAAATATCGATATTCTTAAAATAAAGTCCGATGTTTCCCCTGAAACCTGCTTTGTCTGTATGGATGATGAAGAGCAAGTGCTTGGCTATGTTTTGGCTCATCCTTGGGAAAGCTCGGTTCCACCCTGTATTAATCAAGATATTTCTGAACGTGGTGAATTGGTATCACTGGAAGAGGCTTCAACTTTGTATCTGCATGATTTAGCCATTAGCCCTGATGCGCGTGGTGCGGGTATTGCTCAAGCATTGGTTGAAAACTTACTCAAGCATGCACAACGATGGAATATAGATAAAATCTCTCTTGTTGCGGTACAGGGTATGGCAAGCTTTTGGGGTAACTACGGTTTTAACTCGGTTAAGTCAAATGCGACCGACAGTTATGGCGATGATGCTCAAATGATGGTAATCCAACTGCCTCTTTGATCGCCCGCAGGTATTATAATCAAACTAGATCCTCAATTCCTAGATCAATAAATTTCTCTCATTCGATACCCTAAGTCTGGTATGTCAGCTTTGATTGGACAGGGTATAACACAAGGATAGATATCATGAATTCAACTCACCCGATGGTGACTCCTACATGGCTTTTTGACCATTTCTCCGATGATAATGTGATCGTGCTTGATGCCACGACTATCGATGCGGTAGCAGGTGAAGCATTACAAGGAGCGCGCCGATATCTACCTAACTCACAAGCATTTGATATTGAAAAAGTGTTTGTTGATTTAGATAATCCGCTACCCAATACTATGCCAAGCCCCGAAAAATTTACCCAACAAGCTCAAACCTTGGGTATTAATCAAGACAGCATTGTGGTGATTTATGATGAGCGAGGCTTGTATTCCGCGCCACGTGCATGGTGGATGTTTCAATGTATGGGGCATGCACAAGTTTATGTATTAAACGGCGGCGTCAATGCTTGGCAAGCAATGGGTTATCCTATTACCGATACGCACGGTGTCGATTTATTTGCCAAGGGTAATTTCGTCGCGAAATATCAAGCCGAGAAAGTGTATAGCGCACAAGATGTTTTGGCTGTAATGGATAAGCTTAAAACCTTGATTGTTGATGTACGTGGCGAAGGGCGGTTTAATGGAACCATGCAAGAACCACGCGAAGGCATGCGCTCAGGACATATCCCATCTTCTATTAATTTGCCGTTTGGTAAAGTATTAGTTGGCCATCAGTATTTGCCATCTCAAGAGTTAACAGCCTTGCTTCGTGAATACCACTTTGATCAAGCTGACAAATTAATCTTTAGCTGTGGTTCTGGTTTAACCGCTTGTATTGTTCTGCTGGCTGCTTATAGTGCAGGCTATACCAATTTGGCACTGTATGATGGTTCATGGAGTGAATGGGGCGCCGATCACTCGCTACCGATTTCACAGTAACGGCATTGATTAACTGTAGGGAATATTATGAATAATGAATCTGTTGATATTTATCCAGTAAAAGGGCAGTGCCAATGTGGGCAGGTCACTTTTAGCTTAAAAGCCGCGCCAAAAATGGTGATAGCGTGTCATTGCAAAGAATGCCAGAAGTTATCCACTAGTGCGTTTAGTATTACAACCATTGTCGAAGCAAGCAATATTGAAATCAACGGCGTATTACATGACAGTTCTCGCGTAGCCGATTCAGGCAGTGTGAATGTCGGAAAATTTTGTCCAGGTTGTGGCAATCGTATTTATCAGATCAATCCGGTAGCGCCTGAAATGATCAAATTTAAAGCCGCTGGTGGCTTAGACAATACCAGTATGATCATTCCAAACATGCATGTTTGGACCCGTGAGAAACAAACTTGGTTTACGATTCCCGAAGGTGTGCAACAGTTCGAAAAACAACGTTAATCGCGCTTTATCTTTTGCACAGTCTGCTCATTACTTGCTTAATGGGCAATTTCCTCCAACACTAAAACCATCGACTCTTTTTAACTCAATTATTTGGGTATCAATAGGATCATTACGATGGCGACTAATCATTATTCAAACCAAGAAAGCTCTGTAAATAAAATTAATTCTAATCATGATCAGGATACGTCGGATTACCGAATTGAACACGACAGCATGGGAGAAGTTCAAGTACCCACCAGTGCCCTCTATCAAGCGCAAACTCAACGAGCAATAAATAATTTCCCTATCAGTGGGCTAACACTGCCGATTCGCTTTATTCAATCAATCACTATGATCAAGCAAGCCGCCTCGGTGGTGAATCTTGAACTGGGATTATTGGATCATCAACGCGCTCAAGCAATAGAAGTTGCCTGCTCGCAAATTATTGAAGGCGAGTATAACGATCAATTTCCGATTGATGTGTTTCAAACCGGCTCGGGCACTAGTACTAATATGAATGTTAATGAAGTGGTGGCAACTTTATCTAATCGGACGTTAGCCAATCAATTCCCACACGAAGGCAGTCAAATTGAGCAAGTTCACCCCAACGATCATGTCAATATGAGTCAAAGCAGTAATGATGTGATCCCCACCGCAATCCAATTAAGTTGTTTAACCGCTATTCACACCCAATTGCTTCCCGCTATGTCTCATTTGATCAGCGTGCTAGAAACAAAAGCGCTGCAAAATGACGATATAGTCAAAACGGGGCGCACTCATTTAATGGATGCGATGCCAGTGACTCTTGGGCAGGAATTACGCGCATGGAAAACACAAGTGCAACGCGCGCAGCAACGCATAGAAGACTCATTACCCGAACTGCAAAGCTTAGCTCAAGGCGGCACCGCAGTCGGTACAGGCATAAATGCACCAGAGACGTTTGCAGCAAAAATCGCACAACAACTCAGTGATATGACAGGGATAAGTCTGCATGCCAGTGATAATCCATTTTATAATTTAAGTTGCCAAGACAGCAGTGTGGCCTTATCGGGGGAATTAAAAAGTTATGCCGTGGCATTAATGAAAATAGCCAATGATTTACGTTGGATGAACTCTGGGCCCTTAGCAGGGATTGGTGAGATTGAACTCGCCGCATTGCAACCTGGTTCGTCAATCATGCCGGGTAAAGTCAATCCGGTGATCCCAGAGGCCGTTGCGATGGCTGCAGCGCAAGTGATAGGCAATGACACCACCATTACTGCGGCAGGGCAATCGGGAAATTTTCAATTAAACGTAATGTTACCGCTGATCGCTTATAACTTATTGCAGAGTGTCGAATTACTCAGTAATTGTTCGGTGCTATTGGCGGATAAAACAATAAAAGATTTCAGCGTTAGGCAAGATAATCTGGATAAGGCGTTAGCTAAAAATCCTATTTTAGTCACCGCATTAAATCCCATTATAGGTTATGAACAGGCGGCTAAAATTGCTAAAAAATCCTATCAACAACAAAGATCGATTTTGGATGTAGCAGAACAAGAAACCTCCTTGAGTCGAGTGGAATTGGAAGCGTTACTCGATCCAATCAAACTGACTCAAGGAGGGGTAGGCAAATCATTTTAAGCCCACAATATATGACCAAGCATTGGCGCTAACAGTACGGTCACGACACCAGCAAGCATCATCATTAGACTAGCAATCACGCCAGCTTGATTATCAATTTTATAAGCGGTGGCCGTTCCTGCTCCATGAGCGCAAGCGCCAAGGCCTGCGCCTTTCCCATGGTGCGAGTTTATGGTTAATAGCCCTAAAACTAACTCCCCAACAATGATGCCAATCACGCCGGTTATCACCACAAAAACGGCAGTAAGATCAGATTTGCCACCAATAGATTCGGTTGCCGCCATCGCAAATGGAGTGGTAATGGATCGCATTGCCAAACTACGCTGTAACATCTCAGACAAATGAAACCATCTACTGAGCAATAAAGTACTACCAATGCCTGCGACAACCGCGATCACAACCCCAGAGCTCAACGACAGCCAATGCTTAATGATTAATGAACGATATTCATAGACAGGAACTGCAAAGGCTAAAGTAGCAGGACCAAGCATCCAAACTAACCAATGAGAATCAAACATATAGTCTTGATAAGGAATGTTTAATACCAAGACTAAAGCGACGATCACAATCGGTACAAATACCAAAGGAATAAAAATGAAAATCGGGAAACGGCGATGTAACCATTTACTGAAATAATAACAGGCAACAGTGAATACTAAGTAAGTCACGATCAGGACTTGATGCAGAAAAGGAGAGTAAGTCATTATTTATTCCCTTGCATTTTATCTGCAATTAATTGTTTTAATGCTATTTTTTTAACTTCATAACGGTAGACTTTCTCAACCACGAAAGAGGTTATCCCTAGTACAAAGCAGGTACTTAATATTATTACTGCCATGATTTTTAAGCCTTGATGTAGAAATAAATCTTGATAGTTAATGATCGCAATAACAGCAGGAATAAAAAACAATAGCATCTCGGCCAATAACCACATTGAACCGGCTTTTAACCACTTCACATTGACGATGCCTGTAAACATCAAAGCCAGCAAAACGAGTAAGCCAAATACATTCGAAGGCATAGGGATATGCAACAAGCGAACCACTTGGTCTGAAAGTAACCACAGCAAGCAAAGTCCGATAACTTGGATGAAAACAAGAGATGTATTTTTTACGCTGAAACTAGACATGATAATTAATAAGCCCGCTTTAATTTGATGTACTCATTATAGGTGAAGATATCAACTTTCAATAAATGAATAATATAACTATAATCTATTCCATATTGGAATGGTGGTGGGTTTTAGGGCTAAGTGATTCGCTATGCTGCTGAAATGAAACGTGAGGTACGCGAAAATGAATAATAAAGAACTGAATTATTTTGTCACTTTGATCCGAGCAAAGAATTTCACTCGCGCATCTGAGCAACTATTTGTCACCCAACCCACCATAAGTAAAGCATTGAAGTCGTTAGAAGCATCGGTTGGAGAACCATTAATTCAACGCAATAACCGAGACATTCAATTAACCGAAGCCGGAGAAGTGGTTTATCGTTATGGTGAATCTATATTGCAGCAATTTACCGATATGCAAACCAAGCTCCAAGATCTTAAACAATTGGAATATGGGCAGCTTTCGATTGGTATCCCGCCAATGGTTGGGCATCTCTATGCTAATACATTGCATCAGTTTAACGTGGATTACCCTAATATTGATGTTTCAATTATAGAGTTTGGTAGCCGAAAAATTGAAAGTGCAATTCATAAAGGTGAGATCGATCTTGGCGTCACCATGTTGCCATTAGAAAATGAAAAACTACAAACTAAGACCATAGTAGAGCATCCAGTACTTGCAGTAATGGCTAAAAATAATGGTTTTGAGAATAAAAAAAATATTGATATCACCGAGTTAAAAAACCATACCTTCTACCTTTATAGTGAAGAATTTGCACTTACCGCGGTGATTGAAAAAATGTGTCAAAAGTATGGTTTTCAGCCGAAGATTGGCGTGCGAAGTACTCAATGGGATTTTTTGGCCGCGATGGTAGAAAATGGGCTTGGAGTGACTTTTTTACCCGCGCCAATTTGCGCAAAGTTAGATCCAAAGCATTATGATTTTTTTGAGTTAAAACAAGAGATAAAGTGGGAGTTAGGCATTAGTTGGTCATCTCAACGCTACTTATCGCGTGCCGCTGAGGCATTCTTAAGCTTAATCTAAAATAAAAAACTGCACTGGACTCCTCCAAATGCAGTTGATATTTTTATTCGCTGCTAGAGATTATTTTCTTTCGTAGAAAACTTCAACACGGCGATTTTTCTCACGTCCTTCGGCTGTCGCGTTGTCAGCAATTGGGCCCGTTTCGCCTTCACCTTTTACCACAATTCGGTTGGCATCGACATCTTGAGACACTAAATAGTCAGCCGCCGATTGAGCTCGTTGTTGTGATAATTTTTGGTTATAGGCTTCACTACCACTAGAGTCAGTGTGACCTACAATTTCTACGGTTAACTCTGGTTCAGCTTTAAGTTTATCAGCAACAGGGTGCATTGATTCTTTGGCTGCAGGAGTAAGCTCGGTTGAATCGTGAGTAAACGCACCAGTAGAAAGGGTAACAGCTAATTCTTCTTTTGGCGCTTCTGCAACCACGGGAGCTGATTCTTGTACAGGTTCTTCTACCATAGGCTCATCTTCAACAGGTGCCGCCATTGGCGTAGCCTCTGCCACCGCTGCTTGGCCAAAGTAATAAGCAATACCGACAGAAACATAATTAACATCTGGCTGCGCACGATATCCTGCACCATCTGAAACATTATCACCAGCATTATCAAACCATTGATATTCACCGCGTAAACGCCAATTATGACTGATCTGATACTCAATACCGGCACCTAACATAAGTGAAATGTTATTGTCATCACCAGCAAAATTACTGGCTTGAACATTGTTATAAGCACCACCAAGTTTACCAAATAGGTTCCAAGAATCGGTAATATTCCAATCCGCCTTCGCGCCTAACTCAAAATTTTGTAGTTTGGTCTTTTCTGCATCGTAATGGGATTTACCTAAATAGTTATAACCACCTTCTAAAGACAACCAAGTGTTAAATTGATAACCACCGTACACACTGCCAGCCCAAGCATCATCATCGACATTACTAGCATCAGCAGGATCAAAGTCAAAGTTAGCCCAACCAGTTTTAGCACCTAAATAAAACTCACCAGCATTTTCAGCCGCTGCATTTACATTTGCAGATAACAGCAAAGAAAGAGAGAGAATTGAGGTAATTGAAGTAGAAAGCAAAGTCCGTTTTGTATTCATAATGTCACCATATATTTAAGGTTAATTTTCGTTGCCGATACCATGCTGAATAATCTGGTATCGATAATAAGGATGAAAATTGAGTTATGTTTAAACCTAGTTGTAATAATATGGTCAAATTGTTGCTTAAGCAATGTATTTTTGTTAATTGATTGGTGTGGTGCATGCATTGGGAGGGCGAAATGCGGGAATAATAAATTGTAGGTTAAGGTGAAAAAACACTGGTACTAAGGTAATTGAAATGGCAGCGTGTGTGTCCATTCAATTACCTTGATTTAGATACAATCAATCCTCATTGGTCGAACTGATCTTATGGAGTGATAAATCGGCGCCGTTGTACTCTTGTTCTTGAGTTAAGCGTAATCCGGTAACTTTATGAATGGCGCCGTACACAATAAATGAACCCAGCACCGCAATGGCAATACCGGCAAGAGTGCCGAGAATTTGTACAGGTAAACTCACGCCGCCCATGCCACCTAATGCTTGCTGACCAAAAATACCGGCTGCAATACCACCCCAAGCGCCGCATACTCCATGCAATGGCCACACCCCTAATACATCATCTATTTTGGTGCGATTTTGCATAAAGGTGAATAACCAAACAAACACAGCGGCGGCTATGATCCCAGTGAGTAGGGCACCAATCGGATGCATCACATCGGAACCTGCACACACAGCCACTAAACCGGCCAATGGCCCATTATGAATAAAGCCGGGGTCATTTTTACCGACTACCATCGCAGTGATGATCCCACCTGCCATTGCCATTAATGAATTCATGGCAACTAAACCACTGACACCGTTAATTGCCTGCGCCGACATGACGTTAAAGCCAAACCAACCAACCGATAAAATCCAAGCGCCTAATGCCAGGAACGGGATATTAGAAGGGGCAAAGTTAGTGTGTTTACCTGCGCGCACGCGTCCATGTCGCATGCCAAGAAAAATGACTGCGATGAGAGCAATCCAACCGCCGACGGCATGAACCACCACAGATCCTGCAAAATCATGGAATGGGGCGCCAAAAGTGATATCAAACCAATGTTGTAAGCCAAAGTTGCCATTCCAAATCATGCCTTCAAATAAGGGATAAACAAGGCCGACAATAAAGAAAGTTGCAATCAGGATCGGATAAAAACGAGCACGTTCAGCAATACCGCCAGAAACAATCGCCGGAATGGCGGCGGCGAAGGTGAGCAAAAAGAAGAACTTGACTAATTCATAGCCGTTGCCTGCCGATAGAGTTTGAGCATCAACAAAAAAGGTATGACCATAGGCGACCCAATAACCAAAGAAGAAGTAAGCAATGGTTGAAACTCCAAAGTCGGCTAAGATTTTGACTAACGCATTAACTTGGTTTTTATGACGAACGGTGCCCACTTCTAAAAATGCAAAGCCAGCGTGCATCAAAAACACCATGATGGCACCGAGTAAGAGAAAAAGCGTATCAGAGCTTTGAGTAAGAGCTTGTACTGCGCCCGTGACCTGAGTAATTGGATCATCCATGAAACTTTCCTTTGAATATTAAAATTAGATTGTAAATACCCTGTCGCACAATATGAGTGCGCTACAGCTCTGTAATGGAGCAATTTTTAATTGATAAGGATGTTTTATGCAAAAAATAAGCCAAGTTATAAAGGCATGGTATTTTTAGAGGTATTAAAATAAAACTAGCATAGTAAAGGCGTATCAAGAAGAGATGACTTTGATTGGTGATCCATGATGAGTTGCAGTGCACGAAAATAGTGCAATAAAGCAGACTGGTGCAAGTTGGTGGTGCGGATTGAATTGCCCAATATTGGACAATTCAATTTTGAACACTCTTTTTGTTATTCGTTTGAATGACGCATGAACATTTAATAGGGATGTTTGTTATTTAGATCTTGGTTTGCGTGCTGCATTCTTTTCAGGTACGCGCTTTTCAGGTGAGCGATCGGCTTTGGGCTGAAAATCTTTAATGCTGCGTTTTTTGGCGCTACGGCGATTGGCCTGTTTATCTTTGGCTGGGCGTTTGGCTACGCCCGTGCTTGGTTTATCCGTCACCGGAAAGTCGCTGAGGGTTTGTAGAGGCATGCGGTTTTTGGTTAGCGCCCGAATAGCGTCTAATGCTTCAGTTTCGGCGTGGCAGACCAAGGATATCGCCGAGCCTAGTTTGCCTGCGCGCGCAGTACGTCCAATTCGGTGCACATAAACAGGGGCATTATCTGGTAGGTCGAAATTGATCACAACCGGTAGCGCATCAATATCAATGCCACGCGCTAGGAGATCGGTCGCCACTAATACTTGGATGGTGTGTTGTTTAAATTGATGCAGAGTGGCTTCTCGCTCTATTTGTTCTTTATTACCATGCAGGGCTTTTACGTTAATGTCGGCTTTGATTAATTTTTTGACTAGGGTATCCGCATTGTCTTTGGCATTAATAAAAATCAATACTTGTTTTGTCGGTTGCTGTTTTAACAATGAAATTAACACTTTGGTTTTGCTGCCTTTATTGACTAAGAATAACTGCTCATTAATCCCATCGACCACACTGTTATTGTTATTGGTTTTAATTTCAACTGGTGAGGTGAGAACCTTCTGTACTTCAATCGCCAAGGTCTCGGTCAATGTGGCTGAAAAACATAAGGTTTGGCGCTGGATAGGAATAAAGGTTAATAGCGCTTGAATATCACTCCAAAACCCCATATCCAATAAACGGTCGGCTTCATCTAATACCAAGTGTTTGACGTTAGATAAATCAATCTTGCCTTCTTTTGCAAGCGCAAGCAGGCGACCAGGCGTAACAATAATAACATGTGGCAGTTTGGCTAATTGCTGCGCTTGAGTGACGAGGTCAACGCCACCAAATAGTGTGGCAGTTTGAATGCTTAACGCTTTAGCAATGGGTTTTAATGTTTGCGCAGTTTGTCGTGCCAGTTCGCGAGTTGGGGCAATAATAACGGCTTGAAGATGCGCGTTTTTATTGTCGATCATTTGTAAAACAGGCAAACCAAATGCAAGGGTTTTGCCACTGCCAGTGTGGGCTAAAGCCAGTACATCGGCATCGTGTAAAATAGCAGGGATCGCTTGTTGTTGAACGGGGGTTGGATTGGCAATGGTTGAAGGTAGTGCGTTAATAATATCGCTATTTAGCTGAAGTTCAGAAAAATTCATGAGAGAACCTGTATAAGGAAAGCGTGAGAATAAAAAGGCCCTAAAGTGGAAACTTCAGGGCCTTGTTGTTGATTATGAATGCCGAGGTTGTTACTTAACCGCTTTTACCATACTTTTAGCGGGTGCGTCTTTCACGTCATCAACTTTACCAGAGACATTGTCTTTCGTGTCGTCGACTTTGTCAGACACGTTATCTTTGGTGTCATCGACTTTGTCCGATACGGCATCTTTGGTATCGTCAACT
Organism: Vibrio sp. S11_S32; assembly: GCF_014694465.1. Taxonomy (NCBI): domain Bacteria; kingdom Pseudomonadati; phylum Pseudomonadota; class Gammaproteobacteria; order Vibrionales; family Vibrionaceae; genus Vibrio; species Vibrio sp. S11_S32. Next base: position 17,640 of record NZ_JAAUWS010000026.1, read on the forward strand.
TTATTAGTGACTTCTTTCTTGGCCTGTTTGGTGGTTTTTTCCACATCACAACGACCATTAACACCAACAGATGATTCAAGCGCGGTATTTTTAGCCGCTTTACTTGCATTACAATCTGGCTTAATCACACCAGCGTAACTCATGCTTGATGCAAGAACGAAACCAAGCATAACCAAAGCTTTAATCTTCATAAATTGACCTTTATTTTTAAGCCTAAGCTTTGTTTACTTCACGAACTTTTAGGTATTCTTCATAAGTACCACGGAAGTCGTGGATTGCACCATCACGAATTTCAAGCACGCGAGTAGCCAAAGAGGATACAAACTGACGATCGTGTGAAACAAAGAACAAGGTGCCTTTGTAGTTTTCAAGCGCCAAGTTTAATGATTCGATCGATTCCATATCCATGTGGTTGGTTGGTTCATCCATCAACAGCATGTTTGGTTTATGCATCATCAACTTACCAAGCAACATACGGCCTTGCTCACCACCTGAAAGGACTTTTACGTCTTTTTTGATATCGTCCTGACCAAATAGCATACGACCTAAGAAGCTGCGGATAACTTGCTCGTCATCACCTTCTTGACGCCACTGGGCCATCCAATCAAATACTTTGATGTTTTCGGAAAAATCATGTTCGTGATCTTGAGCGTAATACCCAATGTTGGCGTTTTCAGACCACTTAAACTCACCCGATCTCGGGGCTAATTTACCGGCAAGAGTGTTAAGCAGGGTAGTTTTACCCACGCCATTTTCACCGATGATCGCAACACGCTCACCCACTTCAAATATAGCATTAAAGTTGCTGTATAGATCTTCTTCAAAACCTTGAGTCAATTCTTCAACGATTAACGCGTTACGGAATAGCTCTTTTGATTGCTCAAAACGGATGAATGGGTTTTGACGGCTTGATGCTTTAACTTCGTCTAATTGAATTTTATCAATTTGCTTAGCACGAGAAGTCGCTTGCTTTGCTTTAGAGGCGTTAGCAGAGAAACGAGACACGAAAGTTTGCAGTTCAGCAATCTGCGCCTTCTTCTTAGCATTATCATTGAGTAGACGTTCACGCGCTTGAGTCGAAGCAAACATGTAATCATCGTAGTTACCAGGGTAGACACGTAACTCGCCGTAGTCGATATCAGCCATGTGGGTACATACTGAGTTCAAGAAGTGACGGTCATGCGAGATGATGATCATGGTGCAGTTACGTTGGTTTAGCGTGTCTTCCAACCAGCGAATAGTATCCATATCCAAGTTGTTGGTTGGTTCATCAAGTAGCATGATGTGTGGGTCAGCAAAAAGCACCTGTGCAAGTAGTACACGCAGTTTCCAACCTGGAGCGATTTCGCTCATTGGACCCCAATGTTGCTCAGTTTCAATACCCACAGAAAGCAGTAAATCACCGGCGCGAGATTCTGCGGTGTAACCGTCCATTTCTGCAAATTCAACTTCAAGGTCGGCGACTTTCATCCCGTCTTCTTCGCTCATCTCAGCTAAAGAATAAATACGGTCACGCTCTTGTTTTACTTCCCAAAGTTCTTTATGACCCATAATCACGGTATCAAGCACAGAAAATTCTTCGTAAGCGAATTGGTTCTGGTTTAGTTTTGCTACGCGTTCGTTAGGATCAACGCTCACATTACCACCGCTTGGCTCAAGCTCGCCGCTAAGGATTTTCATAAAGGTTGACTTACCACAACCATTGGCACCAATTAAACCGTAACGGTTACCGTCACCAAATTTTACTGAAATGTTTTCAAATAATGGCTTGGCACCAAATTGCATTGTGATATTAGCTGAACTTATGATAACGGTATTCCTCTGGTTTATCTTTTAATTTCATATACTTACAATCCAGAAGGTAAAAGGTTCTGAATTGACTTTATTCTTGGGCTGCATTATAGACGATAAATGACTTATGTGATACTAGTCTAACTTTTTGTCTTAATAGAAAAGGGAATGTTAAGACAAAAAAATAGCGTTTAGCTTATGGTTAAACCGCTAAACGCTATGATTTTTAATCTTCTGCGACGGGGACTAACGCTTTAAATGCATGTAATTCATCAAGCGAGATAGGACTCTCTAATCCCTTTTTCGTTTTAATATTATAAATATAATTTTTATGTTGGCCTGAACTTGTCGTCGAGGTTATATAAAGCTGATTATCTGAGCTTAGGTTAATGGTATCGATTTCTTGATTGTTCAGAATAGTCGTGACTGCATTATTGTTATTACGATCGATGATAGAAATTTGCGCCGCTTCTTTGATCACAATGTAATCGTCATTAACCCATAGATCGTTTTGCTCGCCGTTACTTATTTCATCATCAGAAGTATCGGTATTGAAGCCGCTATTTGATAATGGTGAGGCATCTAAGTTACCCAGTTTATTTACAGATATAGAATATAGGCATTGTTTGCCATCAGGACAAATAATGCCGTTGAGATTATTGTTTAGTGTTGTACTAAGTAGAAACGCATCATCGCCATTTTGTGCTGATTCACCATCCCAACCACCTGAATAATTTTTATTTAATGTATCACCATCCTTCAATAGCCCTATATTCAAAAGAGTTAAATCAGAGTCTAAAATTGGAAGGATTTGGTTTACATCGGATAAATTTTTGATTCTGTTGTGTATCCCAATCATATTTGATAACAAGCCATCATTAATTTTGGCAATGGCACCTTTACATAATGCTTTTTGTGGCAAGGATAATTTATCACTTGTACAAATATTCCCATCAAAAGCCGTTTTTTGACCTTTTGATGTTTCAATTAACACGTCACTCAATGTATTACTGGTTGACAATAGGCTATCACCGCTCATTGCTGTAAAACTTGTGCGATCGATACATCGGGATCATCGCTGGTGATCTGGCTAATAGCATCAATGATAGAAGCCTCATTTAAATCCAAACTATTATAAAAATGACCATGTTTGAGTGTGTCGGTAGCGAAGACTTCACCATTAGAAAATAGTCGCCATTGGGTTGCACATAATACCAAGCAGGTTTTCTCATGGTTTGAGAAACATCCAGGATAGGTTTATCGCCAGTGATGGCGTCAATCAGTTTATTGAGGGCGTCCTCATCTGGATCCTCAACCGGCGCTAAACCTTGGGTGTATTTATAAACCGCGTTATGTTTTTCTGTAACCTGAACAACAAATCCGCCGTTTTTGGTTGGGGTAAAGTCATTCACGCCATAATTAGAAATGTCATATTGCGCGCCGGTGCTATCAAAGCCGATCAAATGCTGAGTCGAGAGGGTGTTTTGAGTGTCAGCTTTATCATTGTCATCTTGCAGGCGAGCAAGACTGGAAACCGTGTCAAGATTCGAGAATTGTAGTACCGCTAATTCAGCTTTTGGTGCGCTGTCATCATCGGATAAGTCGTTACAAGCAGAAAGGGCAAAGCAGCAAAGGGTGGTGAATAATAACTTCTTGATCATGAGGGCTCTCTATTTTTTTTGTGCGGTATATTAGCTTATGAGAGGCCGCTTTTTACAGCTTACCTGTTGGGGGAGAGGAAACAGCTTGGAATTATGGCACAAAAAAAGGCACTAACCAGAAAATATTGGGTAGTGCCTTATTTTTTATGTGATGCGAAATTTGGTTTTCGCAGGCTTTTATTTTTAATTATAAGCGCGAGCAAAAGTGCCGTTAGTGTCAACTTGATATTGCGCGGCGCTTAATGGAATAAAGGCCGACTGTCCTTTGCTGATACAAAGCTCAACGCCTGATTGATGACGCAATATAACATCTTGATCAATGGCAAAAATAATTTCAGCGCTTTGACATTCAATCTCACTATTTCCCTGGTAAACACTGAAATTAAAATCGGCAACTGGAATCGAATAATGCTTGGCATTGCCCTCAACGCGTGGCGTCATTAAAATTTCATCATTGGGTTTTGGCACGCAAATAGTGTTGGCGATAAGCTCTGGCACATCCATATATTTAGGGGTTAAACCGGCGCGTAAAACGTTATCGGAATTGGCCATGATTTCTAAACCTGTCCCTTTGATATAAGCGTGTGGGGTACAAGCATCAAGGAACATAGCTTCGCCTGGTTGCAGCGTCACCACATGCAGCATTAGTGGTGCGAATAAACCGACATCGCCTGGATATTGCTTAGATAATTCAAGGATCAATCCAGCGATTTTACAGCTTGCATTCTTTTCAACGTGAACCATTAAGGCATTGAGAGCAGAGGCTTTACGCTCGCCTTTAAGTGATAAAATGGCTTCAAAAAAGGTGGTTAAACCTTGTTGCGTTTGATTGGCTTTAAATGTAGCAACTTCCGCTTCTAATGCTGCAATGCCAATGTTTTCGAACGGTTTAATGATTGCAGGGTAAGCTTTAAAGCCATTCATGGCTTGATATGGAGTTAAAGCATACACCAATTCTGGTTTATGGTTTGGATCTTTGTAGTTACGGTTGGCGGCTTTAATATCTATGCCAGCTTGGTTTTCTTTTTCAAAGCCAATTTCAGCCGCTTGCTTACTTGGATGAACTTGAATTGATAATGCTTTTTCTGCTGCTAATACTTTAAATAAGTAAGGCAGTTCGTTAAAGGTGTCGGTGGTGGCTTGACCTAAAATAGCCACTTTATCTTGTTTGATAACCTCATCTAGATTAAGCAGTGCACCATCAATTTCGATTTGAGAACAACCATTAGGGTGAGCGCCCATCCAGATCTCAGCTTGTGGGCCTTGACTTGGGTTCGGCATATCAAACAATTGTTCAATCGAAGTTGTGCTGCCCCAAGCGTAATCTTGGATCACGTTTTTCATCAGGGTAAATGGAGGTAACTGTTTCATAAAAGACCTTAGGTGATGACCATTTTGTACCGATTGTACTGACAAGTGGTTAAGAGGTATAAATCTAGATCAAAAAAAGTAGATAACAAATTCATTATCTACTTTTATTGATTATGGTGTTTTAAGTGGTAATTAGGCTGCCACGGCGTTAGCGGCTCTCGCTTTACGCATTTTTTTCAATGTAACACAAACGACAGCGGTAACAATTGCGCCAGTCGCCATACAAATCAATGCCATGACGGGTTTGTTCATCGCGCCCAGTAGCGCTACTACAGGACCACCGTGAGCTACGCTGTTAGTAATGCCAAATGAGAATGCCATCACTGCGCCAACCATTGAGCCAATCACGTTAGCCGGAATAACCGATAGCGGATCTTGCGCGGCAAATGGAATTGCACCTTCAGAGATACCCACCAAGCCCATTGCGCCGGCGGCTTTACCTGCTTCGATTTCGCTAGCTTCAAAGATATCAAGTTTGCGACCAATAACAGTGGCAAGTGCCATACCGAGTGGTGCAATTGGGATCGCGACTGCCATTGCGCCCATAAATTGAGTTTGGCCACTGGCGATCATGCCGACCGAGAATAGGAATGCCACTTTGTTAAATGGACCACCCATATCAAAGCCTGCCATGCCACCAAGGACAATACCTAATAACACCACGTTACCAGTACTCATCTCAGTTAGAACGGCACTCAACCACTGCATTAAATCAGCAATTGGCGCGCCGATAACAAAGATAAATAATGAAGCAACAAATACCGTACCTAAGATCGGAGCGATCATGATAGGCACGAGTGGGGCAATCATTTTGTGGTAATTACGAGTCGCAATAAAGCGCACGAAATAACCAACTAATAGACCGGCAATGATAGCACCAATGAAACCAGTACCAGCGTCAGCGCCATAAAAAGAACCGGTATTGGCGATCCAACCACCAATAAAGCCAGGGGCAAGTGCGGCGCGATCACCAATGGCAAAAGCAATATAACCGGCAAGAATTGGGATCATCAGTTGGAAGGCAACCACACCCACATCTAACACATGTTGCCATAAACTGCCTGCTGGAATTTGCATCCCACTTGGGGTCGGTTCACCCCCAATCGCCAGAGAAAGCGCGATCATCAAACCACCAGTGACCACAAATGGGATCATGTGTGATACGCCATTCATCAAATAACGATAAAGGTTAGAGCGGCCAGAGGTTGCGGCTGATTTTTCTTGTTTAGAACTGTCTGCATCAGCATGATAAGGGGCTGCATCGAGCGCTTGCTGAATAACGCCTTTACCATTACTGATAGGGGCTTTTACACTGGTTTGGATCAGTTTTTTACCATTGAAACGTGCCATATCGACTTGTTTATCACAGCTGACGACGATGGCTACCGCACGCTCAATTTCTTCGGCGGTTGGCGCGTTTTTAACGCCAATTGAACCGTTGGTCTCAACTTTAATTTCGTAACCCATTTCAGCCGCGGCTTTCTCTAAACCTTCGGCTGCAAGATAAGTATGCGCGATACCAGCAGGGCAACCAGTGACACCAATAAGGAAACCTTTATCAGCAGCAACGCTATTGGTCACTTCTTTTTTCTCAAGCAATAATGCCAATGCCTCGGCCGGTGTTTTGGCCTGCATAAAGGCTTCAATAAAGCCGTCTTCAATCAGCTTTGATGATAATTCAGCGAGTACCTCAATATGGTGATCAGCGCCGCCATCGGGAGATGCGATCATAAAGAACAGTTTAGAGGCTTCGCCATCTTCTGCGCCATATTCAATCCCGCCGCGACTAATACCAATCGCAACCGCGGGCTCGCAAACTGCCGCACTTTTGGCATGGGGAATCGCGATGCCGTCTTCAAAACCGGTATTGCCGATTTCTTCACGGGCATACACATCTTTTAAAAATTGCTCACGGTTATTGAGTTTGCCTTGAGATTCTAATACATCCACCATTTCATTAAAGACTTCATCTTTGCTGGTGGCGGTTAGATTCAAGCGGATCAGGTTTTCATTAATCAGCTGAGTAATCATTATCATACCTATATGGGTTGGGCTTTGTTATACGCGATATTGTTGGATATTTCGGTCATGAAAAAAAGTGCACATAAACACCATTTACTGGATTATTGTAACCTAGGGTTAGGTTTGTGATCTTGATCACCTAGCTTGGTTGGCTAGTGATATACCCAGTAATAAGCAAGGTTTACAATGTGTGTATTATCTTAAGGTTACTTAAAGTCTCTTAAAGGTAGTCCAATATTCAACAATAAGTGAAAAAATGCCCATGAGCCAAGTTTTTATCAATGTGTTAGACGGTGTATTAGCGGAGAGGGAGCATTTTAATCGCGTGTGGTTTGCCAGCGATCACAGCACGCCACCGCCTTTTAGTTATCAAGTCAATTTCCCGCGGATGGAGTTTGTGATCACCGGTGAGTATATTAATACCATTGAAGATCCTGAGTTTGGTATCACCCAAGTGAAAGTCTTGCCAGGTGACATTTTGTATATTCCACCCAATAGTTGGAATAATCCAGAATGGGATACCGATTGTTGTGTCTTGAGTTTATTATTTGGTAAGCGCCAACTTGGGTTTAGTTTGGTGGAAAAACGTAAAGGGGAGGCCACGTTTTTTGATGTGCAAAAACACAGTGTTAAGACTCGTACTGGCCATGCTTTAGATCATATTTTAAGTGGATTAAATACTTTAGCCACAGAGAAAATACAGCATCCAACTGGTGGACATTTACTGATGGCATTAATGAGCTATTGTCACAGCATGTTGTTATCACCAGAAAGCTCAACCCAAAATCGCAGTGAAGATTTGTATCAAGGAATTTGTATTTATATTCAGGAAAATTTTCACCGAAATATTACCCGTGACAGTATTGCCAGCCGTTTTAATGTTAGCCCCAATCATTTGTCGCGTTTATTTCGCCAACAAGGGCACATGCGGCTAGCCGACTACATTACTTGGGTGCGGTTAGAGCGGGCAAAATTTATGCTTACGCGTTATACCTTTAGATTAAGTGAAGTGGCACTACGCTGCGGTTTTAATGATGTGAATTATTTTTATCGGGTGTTTAAAAACAAACTTGGCCGCACTCCAAGTGAATTTAAAGCCATGCATACGGTTAAAAATGGCGCGAGTAGAGATTAATTTTTAAGCTTTCCAATAACCAATAACCAATAACCAATAACCAATAACCAATAACCAATAACCAAGTTTATTTTGGCATCATTAAACAAGTTAAGATCGCTTGCAGTTCACAAGGGTTATGATGGGCGCTAATAAATTGGTTTTTCTCAATATCAATTAAACTTACCGCCAAATTACGCACCGCTAAAATGGCATTGTTACTGCATGGTTTTGGCAGCAGCAGCGCCACAACATGAGTGACAAGGCCATGCTTAGATTGCCAATTAATAGGGGTATGAGAAGTTAAGCAGATCAGTTTAGGTTGTGATACTGATTCAGTGATCACATGGGGAAGCGCGACTCCACCTTGCATTCCAGTGGACGATACTTGCTCTCGCTGGGCTAATTGTGTTTCGATAGCTTTATAGTTTTCGAGTGAGGCTATTTTCGCAATGCGTTGTAATATATAAGACTTCTCTGCTTTTGAGTCATCTTCAGAGGGGGTCATTAAGCGGTAAAGGCGAATAAAAGCTTCCAGTTGATCTTGAATAATATCATGGTGAAATTGGAAACTACTCGAATGTAAATTCTGCGAACCTTGTGGCTGAGCGGAGCTTGGACTCTCGAGTAAGAAGCAATCTTGTTGTAAGTAAAGGCGTAGAGTAGCGGCATAGGTTTCAGCTTGTTTCCCACACAGTGTGATCTCACATAAATCAAAGGGTTGAAAGGCAAAAGTGAGAGCACTTAAATATTGTTGCACGTTTACCCGTTGCAATGTGTGCACTTTGATCAACTCAGAATAGCCTTCAAATCCTCTAATTTGCTGGTGGATCCCTTTAATCAACCAAGCCGGTAAGCCAACTTGACCCAAGTAAAAAGTGACTCGTACTGTAGAGGTCTGTTTTGATGACGTGACTGAGGTTACTGGGTGAGTATTAGGCAAAGGGATTATACCATTCAAATTAGTTTCAAGCATGTCTAACATTAAACTGGCTGTAATATTTTACTACCGTGAGTTTAAACCGTTGTTGAGATTAAGCTTCAGTTTGCTCACTAAAAACCATCAAGGCAGCGTTTAATTACCGCATCTGGATTGGTTAATACCTCTTCAATGTTCGATTTAATCACATGGCATTGCTCAAATCGTTCTGCTTGCTCAATTTCAATATCTGATGCAATAAGCGCGATGTCGGCATGGCTAATATCGTGATAGCTTAATTTATTTTCTATCCCCATTGCCCCTTGAGTTTCGACTTGAATATTTATTTTTAAATGAGCAGCCGATTTAACCAAGGCTTCGGCGGCCATATAAGTATGTGCAATACCAGTAGGGCAGGCGGTGACAGCGACTATTTTCATGTTACATCTTCCATTTATTCTTTAGTGAAATACGGCGTTGCGTATAGCAGTCATGCTATTTGCTACTTATGAATAAACGGTAAGTAGCATAAGTTAAATAAAATTATTTAGCGTTTAATACAAACTTTTCAATTGCTTGAGCGACACCACTATTGTCATTGCTGTCGGTGATATAGTTTGAAATCGCTTTGGTTTCATCGGTGGCATTTGCCATTGCGATACCGAGCCCAGCGTAAGTGAGCATGTGGTGATCGTTACCGGCATCACCCATTGCAATCACTTGTTGCTGCTCAATACCAAGGTACTGGGCTAACGCTTCAACCCCTGCGCCTTTATCACTGGTTTTGTGCATGATCTCTAAAAAGAAAGGTGCACTGCGCACTATGGTAAATTGTTGATAAAGATCGTTTGGTAGTTGTGCTACGGCTTTGCTCAGGATCGGCTCTTCATCGACCAGCATCACTTTTAAAATCGGGGCATCATCACTCAACTCAGAAAAAGGCATCTCTACTACGTCAATACCATTGATAGCACATTCATGATTAGTGTATTTGCTGTTTTTAGGCGTGATCAAACCATGCTCAATCGAAAAAGCATGCACATTAACATTTAATGTTTCAGCCCAATTGGCGATCAGTTTGGCATCGGCGCCAGTTAATATTTCTTGGCGGATCACCGTCTTTGAATCTGCAGTTTGCACCATAGAGCCGTTATAGCTGATCACATAATCTTGATCAGTATTCATCTCTAATTCTTCAAGCGCGGCAAGCATGCCATTGAGTGGACGACCAGAAGCCAGTACCACCGTCACACCCATCGCGCGAGCTTGGCTAATGGCTTGTTTATTGTGTTTGGTGATCTTGTGTTCGCTATTAAGCAGTGTGCCATCCATATCCAGTGCGATCAGTTTGTACATGATTCTTCTCGTTCTAAAATTAATTTAGATGCATGTTAACGGTATGACATGGGTGACACAATCGATATATACCCATGTTACTTGAAGCTGCGGCTTTTTTGGCTACAAAGTTCACCTCAATCACTTAGACAAGCTAAATTCATGGACTTATGTCGATAATCTAGGGTTTAGTTGCCGCCTCACTGCAACTTCAATTATCTTGGATATAGAAGGTCAGCAGGATGCCGGTTTGAAAAACAATCAATTATTGCCATTGGCCATAGTGATCACTCGTTTTAAGATCCGGCGCAGCAATTGGGGTATTTGTTCTATTCCTTGTTGTTCACAATACTCTGCTATGCTCAGCGCGACATCGGGTTTGGCGTGTTTTTTTAATACTCGATTAATTACCTTTTTCGCGGATACCGGTTGATCAATAGGAATATTAATTAAATCGCGAAAGAATTTTTCAAAGCCATGATGATAGAGGAAGTTTTCGATATCTTTATCTGGCAGCTCAGTTAATCGATGCTGTTCAAGATCTTGTTCGAGTAGAGAACGCACCGTCGTGGCGTATTTATTGCCGGCCGCGTCGCCATCGGTCACCACATGCCAATCAATCTTTAAGGCTTTAGCGACTTTGATTAACGATTTCAAGCCAGACTGAGCAAATTCAACCAGTTGGATCCCTTCATTGGCGAGTTGGTAACCGCACACTTTGGCCAATTCATTAAATAACCAAAATTCCGTTTCACCTTCCACCAATAACCAACTGCGAGCAAAAAGCGCATTGGGGCGATGAAAACGAATATGAAAACTAATACGGCGTAATTCATCATGACTGAGTAAGTGGTGCGGAATCGAAAGGGCGACGGTTTTATCTGATTGCCTGACTAACCGGCGTATGGAGAAAAAAGGCACAGCACTGAGCAATATACCGCTGTTGGTGGTGACAATTTTTTGCATAGGGATCATTTGTAATAACTCCCATGATTTTAATAAATTGGTAGGGTGCAAGCGACTTTCAGGATCTTCTAAAATCATTATAGGGCGAGCAGATTGGCTAATGTCAGCAGCCCCTTTGGCTTGAAAGTACGCATTAAGTAAGCCCATTAACAGCAATTTACTTTGATGATTTTTATTGCTTTTTAATAAATGAATTAAACTGTCTTTATTGGGGTTAATTGATTCACTCAGACCACTAAAAAGACCGTCTCTTGCTTCGCGTGGATTTTGTTTCGGCTGATTTTGAAAGGAGAAATAATGCTCAATTAAGTGTTGCATCGCATTGATGGTGCTTTTTAGTTCGGCTTTATTCACATGGCCCGGCATAGCGGATAAACGACGATAGGTATTATTGACTCGGCGTTCGATCTTTTCTTTGTCATTGTCATCGCTAAATATGACTTCTTCATTTTGCTGGTGCAATCGTCGAGCATCGCGTAAACGGATCACGGGATGCAACCGACTTAACTCAAGGGCCAATTGCTCGCAATCGTGAATAGCGAGCACATTGCCTTCCCAATCTAAAAATTGATAATGCGTGCTGACTTTATGCTCATTGCGGATTGCGCTGATCTGAAAAAGAAAGCTTTTTGTGTCTTCGGAGTCGGAGTTTTTATCATTATCCGCATGATCAGAATCGATCCAAATTGGTTTTAAGCGGCGATAACGAGCGCTAAGATGTTCCGATTTATGCTGAGTGCGCCATTGGGTTACAATTTGAATATGTTGGGTTTGCGGTTGTGACAAGGCGTAATTGACATGAAAATCTTGGATCTGAAAAGGATATAACTGACCATTATGAGGCAGCGCAATACACAGGGCATCCAGTAGAGAGGATTTACCCCAAGTGTTTTCACCTAGCAATGTCGTGATCTCATCAAAGCCGATGGATAAACGTTGAATACCTCGAAAACCCACAATTTCAATTCGTTCTAATTGCATATCAAGTCCTTATCACTAAGCCATCCACTTTAGATTATAGGAATCAATCCAATCAAGAGGGTGTTTTGCTCACAAATTTGAAATAGTCATAGAGTTGTCATGCTTGAAGGCTTATGATTAAGAGTAAAGAAAAGAGCATAAGATTGATCTTAAAAAATACAGATCGTGATGACAGATACAACCATAAGAAGAACTATGACAGATATAACGCACCATTCCGTGAGCCTAACGCTTGCGCATATCAACGATACCCATTCCTATTTTGAACCAACATCATTGCAGTTACAGCTTAAAATTGGTCAACAAACGCTATCTCCGTATGTGAGCGCGGGTGGATTCGCGCGTATTGCCACTCGATGTGATCAATTGAGAGAACAAGCAAAGCAAGACAATAAAGGTTTCTTGTTTTTACACGCCGGTGATTGCTTTCAAGGCACATTGTATTTTTCCTTATTCAAAGGCAGAGCCAATGCCGACATGCTGAATGCTTTAAACCTTGATGCGATGGCGCTGGGTAATCATGAACTCGATATGGGGAATGAGCCGGTCGCACATTTTCTTAAACGAATCGAATTTCCATTGCTGGCTGGCAATTGGGATGTTTCCAACGAAGATAAAACCAAAGCCTATAAAGTGAGTGACTCAACTCAATTGCATAGCTTTGCATCGCAGCATCAACACGCCACTTGGGTTGAAAAGCAAATCAACGGCGAGCGCATTGCTATCTTTAGCCTTGCGTTAGATAAAATGGCCGATATTTCTAACCCTGATGTGGATACGCCTTTTATTAATGCCATTGATGTGGCTAAGGCAACCGTGGCGGCTATTCACAAACAAGGTATAAATAAAATCATTTTGCTCAGCCACTTAGGTTATGAAGCTGATTTAGAAATGGCAGCCCAAGTCGATGGTATCGGAATTATTGTGGGTGGGCATTCGCACCGTTTGCAAGGTGATTTCTCCGAGCTTGGTTTAGGTAAAGATGATGATTATGGCCAAAAGATCAATGATACATACGTGGTGCAAGCCGGCTTTCATGCCCAAACGATGGGACATTGTGACGTTACCTTTGCTGCCAATGGACGGGTGAGCGACTTTAACGGCAAGAACGAATTATTACTCGGACGCCGTTTATGTTTAGACGCCACATTAAGCCAAACACATGGTGATAATGCTCATGCCAAAGCGTGTCAGTTTGTGGCACAGCACCCTAATGTGGTGGTGTGTAAAAAAGATCGTGATGTGCAAAGCATTCTGATTGATAAATACATGCCGAAAGTTCGAGCATTGCAACAAACGGTCGTCGGTAAAACGGATTATAAATTGCGTCATGTTCGCATTCCCGATGAACAAGGGTGCAGTGAACTGGCGCCATTAGTGGCAGAATCTTTCGCATTTACCTTAAATCAGCAAGGCCATAATATTGAATTTGCCGTTCATAATGCGGGCGGAGTACGGTGCTCTTTAAATCCTGGTGATATAACCATTGATGATGTGGCAGGAAAATTATTGCCCTTTGCGGTACCGATTGGGTTCTATCAAATACAGGGGCGCTATATTGGCCAAGTTCTGGAAGGTGCCATTAATAATGCATTAAGTAATGGTGTGGTTGGAACGGGATCAGGCAGTTACCCTTATGTGCATAATTTGCGTTTTGAATATTGCGCAGAGAAACCGTTAGGCCAACGAATTCAAGCTTTGCAGATTTATTCCTCATCAAGTCAGTCGGAGAATAAGTGCTGGCAAACTATTGATGATAAACGTTTTTATACCGGATCTTCCTCGGCTTACACCATGAAAGGAAAAGAAGGCTATGGCGCAATAGTCAATATGAAGCAACAAGGTCAAGTCACCTCGTTTTCGATGGCGGATTGTTTTATTGAATTCTTAAAACAAAATCCACAGCGTTTACTTCAATCGCAATTAATGGGGCGAGTTAATCGCAATCGTTAATATCAACCGTTAATAGGTTGGTTGACCATTTCGCGTCAAAAAAAGGCTGATCCCACTTCTCATTAAAAAGAGCATGTCAGGTATCAGCCTATTTTTTATTTGTTCGGTTTGCCGAGCTTTTATTTGCTCGGGTCACCGCGATTTAAGCATAAAATACGGGAGCAAACTGCTGAATATAAACCGTTTCGCCAGCTTCTACTTTACCGCGCTCTCTTTCTAGAATGATAAAGCAGTTGGCCAGGCTCATTGAACGGAACGCACCAGAGCTTTGATTACCGGTGCTACTAACTTCAAATTGACCTTGCTCGTTAATCGTATAAATACCACGTTGGAAATCGGTACGACCAGGCGCTTTTTTAAAGCCAGTTAACGCTTTGGCAGGAATACTTGGTTGGGCTTTCCAATCGGCATGTCCTGCCAGTTTTGCTAATAAGGGTTGTACTAAAATATACAAGGTTAAAATTGCAGAAACTGGGTTACCAGGCAGACCACAAAAAATGGCATCAGAGCTATCATCGGTTGCCAATAGTTTTCCAAACGCAAAAGGTTTACCCGGTTTCATGGCAATCTTCCAAAAACCAATTTGTCCAAGTTCTTCTAAAATGATTTTAGTGTAATCGGCTTCACCTACACTAACACCACCAGAGGTTATCACCACATCAGCTTGCTGTTGTGCTTGAATAAAGGCTTGACGCAGTTGGTCTTTATCATCAGGGATCACGCCCAAGTCAATCGCTTCACAACCAAATTGTTCTAGCATGATCTTAATGCCATAGCGATTACTGTCGTAGATTTCACCTTCTTGAAGAGGCGTTCCTAATGGTTTTAATTCATCACCGGTCGAGAAAAATGCCACTTTAGGTTTGTTTAATACTGTTAAGCTTGGAATGCCTAAGCTTGCGATCATTGGAATATCGCGCGGGGTTAAACGATGACCCTTTGGCAGCACTAAATCGCTTTGGCCAATATCTTCACCTAATGAACGGATATTTTGTTGATCACGAACTGGCAGAGCTTGGCTAAAATCGACGATGTTAGGAGTAGTGGCATCTATTGTCGCTTGTTCTTGCATGATCACAGCATCACAACCGGCGGGTATTTTGGCGCCCGTCATAATGCGAATACAGCTTGCTGGTGGCCATTCACCTTTATATGGAATACCGGCGAAAGATTTCCCTACGACTTCTAACGTGGTTGTATTGGAAAGATCCGCGATACGAACCGCATAACCATCCATCGCTGAATTATCAAAAGGCGGCACATTAAGTGGAGAATGCAGGTCTTGTGCTAAAACATAACCAACCGAATCGGAAAGCAATTTTTCAACAGTACAAGTGACTGGGGTAATGGATTTCAGCATATTGGCTAAAGCATCATCAATTGGCATTAGGCCGGGAGTGCTACAAATGTCCATAGTATTTCCTGTTTAAAATTGAGACTGGTGGCGTGAGTCGGATTTAACTTGTTGGCAGCATTTATAACAACAAATAGGCCTTCAAAAATCAAAAGAGCACACGCAATTTATGGATGTAATTATGCTTGAGAACGAGTATCCTTGTCATCAACTCAATAGTGGTATTTAGCTTCTAGTCGAGTTTTTATAGATGTTCGATTCGAACGAAAGGGAGTAGTGATGGGATCTCAAGCAGTGAATAAACAAGGTTTAAGCGAATCAGCGTTGTTAGTGAAAGCAGCATTACAACAGCGCGGAATTGAAACACCAATGCGTTTAAATGACATTCCTCGCCAAGAAAAAAAACAACGCATTGAGCATCACATGCGAGAGATTTTAACGCTGTTAGAGTTAGATTTAAGTGATGATAGCTTGGAAGAAACCCCCCAGCGCATTGCAAAAATGTATGTGGATGAAGTATTTTCGGGGCTAGATTACAAAAACTTTCCTAAGATCACTATGATCGACAATAAAATGTCGTGCAGTGAGATGGTTCGAGTAAAAGATATAACCGTCACCAGTACCTGTGAACATCACTTAGTGACGATTGATGGTCAAGCTGCCGTGGCTTATATCCCGCGCGGAAAAGTCATTGGTTTATCTAAAATTAATCGTATTGTGCGTTTCTTTGCTCAACGCCCACAAGTTCAAGAACGCATGACTCAGCAAATTTTAGTCGCGTTACAAGCACTACTCGAAACCGATGATGTTGCCATTACTATGGATGCCACTCATTACTGCGTAAAATCTCGCGGCGTGATGGATGCTACCAGTGTGACCACCACCACAGCCCTAGGCGGCATTTTCAAATCCAACCCAGCAACCCGTGCTGAGTTTTTCCATGGTTTA